>JAKORQ010000411.1 GCA_029777755.1 Planctomycetota bacterium | reverse complement strand
CTCTGATCGTGCTGGCCGTGCCGCTGTATGATCTGGTGGTGGTGAGCTTCATACGCATACGCAGCGGCAAGAGCCCATTCGTGGGGGACAAGAACCATTTCAGCCATCGTCTGGTGCGCAGGGGGATGTCGCGGCGGATGGCGGTGTTGTGCATCTGGCTGGTGACGGCGGCCACCTCCATCGCGGCCATCCTGCTGCCACGCGTCAGTGACTGGACCAGTGCCTCCATGATCCTGGTCCAGACAGTGCTGGTGCTGTGCGTGGTGGCTTTGCTGGAGCAGCATCCGCTGCCTGTCCCGGAAGAGGAGCTCTAGACCAGATGGCCAGCCCCCGAGAACAAGCCGCGCAAGAGACAAACCTGTGGGAGAAACTGTCGGCCATAGCACTGACACTGGCGATGTCTCTCGTGCTGGCGCGCGGAATGCTGCTGGAGGTGATCCGCGAGGCGTTTTCCGTGACGCCGGGGCAGGACCTGGTCCTGCGCGCTCCCGCGGCGGCCACCTCGGTTGTATTGGATCTGCTCTGCTATCTGCCAGCGCTGATCGTTTGCGCCAGGGCGGTATTTGATGAGAGGTTCAAGTTGCGCTGGTCAGCCAGTGTTGCCTTCCTGGCAGGGCTGGGGGTGTTGGCGATCGCATCAATCTTCTGGTCGGCCGACCGGTTCGCGGCCGGGGTATCATCCAGCCGGCTCCTGGCCGGGGCAGTGATCCTCTGGTCGATCATCCAGACGGTCCGGAGCTGGGCGAGCTTTCGCATGTTTTGCGGGCTGCTGGTGGGCCTGCTGGCGGTGAACATTCTCCAGGGGCTGATCTACGTGAACATGGATCTGCCGCAGCTCCAGGAGCAATGGCAGCAGACGCGCGAGCAGATATTTGCCCAGCAGAATATCGAGCCCGGTTCGTTCCGGGCGATGCAGCTTGAGCGGAAGGTGCTGGGTGGGGAGTTGATGGGGTTCAATGCATCTCCCAACTCGCTGGCGGCCCTGGTAGTTATGACCGTGATGATCGTGGCGGGGGGATTGAGCCTGCGACTTGGCGCGAGGCAGTACTGCATGATGGTGCTGCCGCTGCTCCTCCTGGTGGGCGCCGGCTGGATGATATGGCGGACGGACAGCAAGACTGCATTTCTCTCGCCGATCGTGGGGGTGGTGCTCATGGTTGCGGGGTGGAAGCTGCGCGGCCTGCTGGCGAACTGGAGAAGGGCGGCGCTCGCGGGTGGCATTGTGGCGGTTCTGCTGGGATGGGCGGCGGTGGTCTGCCACGCGATGTACCATGGGACGCTGCTGCACAGAAGCCTGACCTTCCGCTGGCACTACTGGCTGGGATCGTGGCAGGTATGGCTGGAAAACCTGTGGCTCGGGGTGGGCTGGGAGAACTTCGGGCTGTACTACCTGCAGCATCGCCTGTGGATTGCCCCAGAGGAGATTCGCGATCCGCACAACATGTTTGTTCGCTTCGCGACGGAACTCGGGATCGTGGGACTGTTGCTGGCCTGCGGGTGGGTTGTGTCGATTTTCTGTGAGTCGACCGCGCCGATCCTGTCGGGCAAACCGGAGCGCGAGGAACGCTCGCAGGGAGTGGGGCAGATCATCTGGATCGCGGCGCTGGCGGCGGTGATCTCGACGATCGCACAGACTGATTTTCGCCAGGAAGGCGCGCTGATCCTCGAGGCATTTCGACGCGGAGTGTTTGCCTTTGCCATCATCGTGGCCGGCAGCATGTTCTGCGCTCGCGATCATCGCGAGATGCGCATAGATGGTCGGCCAGCCGAACTGCTGCTGTTTGCGGTACTGGCCGGGATCGCAATCTTCCTCCTGCACAACCAGATCGACTTTGCCCTCTTTGAGGGAGGTCCTTTCTTCGCGTTCCTCGCGGCAGTGGGTGCATTGATTGGCATGCGGCTCACATTGCGCGAGCAGGCAGTGGAAAGCAGCGGCGCAGGCGCAGGTCTGGTGAGCGGAGCTGTGGTAGCGGCCGGCTTGATCGGGGTTACGGTATTGATCGCGGTGCCGGTAGTGATGGGTGAGGATAGCGCCAGGCGAGCCGATGACGAGGTGGCCGCCGGGCGATTTGTCTCGGCCGCGAATCTGCTGGAGCAGGGATACTCGCAGTCGCAGTGGTTGCGCAATTCCGACTACCTGCTGCGCAAGGCAAAGGCGATGCTGTGGAACCGGGAACGTCCGGCGCAGGTGCTGTCAGTTCTAAAGAGAGCGGCGGAGGCAAATCCACGCAACATCAGCGTTCGCCTGGCGATGGCGGACCTGCTGCTGGAGATGGATAGTCGCACGGAGTCGCGCGTGCAGTACATGCAGGCGGTGGCGCTCAACCCGGCCGATATCGGCCTTCGTCTCGATGTTGCCAGGGCGATGGAGCGGATGAACGCCCGGGCGGAGGCGCTGAGCAACTATCAGGCGGCACTGCAGATCAATGCGCGGCTTCCCGAGGATGAGCCGGAACGCCTCACGGATCAGCAAGTCAATGAGATAAATGCAAAGATCATGGCGCTTTCACAGGATGGCGAAGGGCAATCGTAGAGCATCCGGGTTTTTCACTGTGCCGATGGTTGTTTGCGGGAATCTTCACTGGCATACTCGGGGTATACTTAGACGAGAGCTGGCAGGATGGGGCGTGTCTGTACGAGAGTTTGCGCTCCTGTCGCCGGGCATGTCGATCCAGATCTTCCGGAGGTGACGCTTGTCGCTTACAGGAGATATTTCTTGGGCGATCCTGCATGACATCCTGAAGGACTCGTTGGGGCGTTCACTGGAACTGGAAGGGGTAAAGTCATTACATGGCGGAAGCATGAGCACGACACTGCTGCTGGAGATAAAGGGCCGGCAGCCGGTGGTGTGCAAGATTGCGCCGCACATGGTGATGAGCCAGTATGAGTACGAGGCATATCAGCTCAATCTCCTGCGTGACTGGGGCTTGCCGGTGCCGGAGGTGTATGCATGCAGCCTGGCATCGCTGGAGCGTCCGCACAGCTACCTGCTGATGCAGCACATGCCCGGCAGGTCGTTGGCAGAGGTGCGCGAGAACATCAGCCGTGACGATCTCAACCACATCCAGATGCACCTGGCGGAGATCGTGATCGCCCTGCACAGCCGCACCAGCCTCACCTACAAGCGTGTCAACGATGGCGGGGAGCAGGGCACCAGCGACTACGTGCGCTTCTTTCACGAGATATACGACCCGATCCTCGATGATGTGGTGTCGATGAAGATGATCGAGCCGGGCTTGCGCCGACGCATCCTCAGCATCCATGGCAAGCTTCCAAGGTTGCTCGAGCATGCAGACCGGCCGAGGTTGATTCACGGTGACCTGTGGAGCAGCAACCTGCTGGTTGATGTCGACCGCCAGGGGAAGTGGTGGGTTAGTGCAATCCTGGACCCCAACTGCCGCTATTCCCACAATGAGCTGGAACTGGCTTACCTGGAGCTGTTCAAGACGGTCACGCCGGCGTTTTTCCGGGTCTATCAGCAGACGTATCCCCTCTCGGAGGAGTATCGTCTGTGGCGGCGCGACCTGTACATGGTCTATCCGCTGCTGAACCACATACGCCTTTTTGGCAAGCAGTACGCCAGGCCACTGGCGGTGGTGGCAGAGAGACTGGTGAAGACGCTGCGCGGCCGGCATGGCAGGGCAGCGGTGCTCAGTCGCTAGAGAGGGATCGGATGTCGCTGAACTTCGATGTGCTGGCTGAGGCATACGATGCCATGATCGACTGGGACAAGCGCCTGGCGAACGAGTCGGGGCTGTTCCGCAAGGTCTTCGATGAGGTGAAGGCCCGACGAGTTATCGATGCCGCCTGCGGCACCGGCCGGCACGCTGCCATGTTTGCCCGGTGGGGACTGGAGGTGGAGGGGGCCGACCTCAACGCCCGCATGATCGAGCACTGCCAGGCGAAATACCAGGGCGTCGGCAACCTCAGCTTCGTCACGCGCTCGTTCATGCTGCCGATTTCACGTCCGGCCGACGTGGTGGTATGCACGGGCAATTCACTGGCCCTGGTGGACAATCTTCAGCAGGCGGAGGCGGCGATAGCGGCCATGTGCGCGGGCGTACTGCCGGGTGGTGCGCTGGTCATCCATGTGCTTAACCTTCAGTCGCGCGAGGAGGGACCGATCCGCTGGGATAAGTGCAAGCGCACTTTGCTCTCCAGCGGCGATGCCCTGATCATAAAGGGAACTCATCGTGCCGGCGGGTATGGTTACGTGAACTTCCTGCTTACCGACCTCAGCGGCAGTGAGCCAAAGCTCACGGTCGACACGGTGCGTTTCCTGCAGCTAAGGAGCGAGTTCCTCGAGACGCAGTGCAAGTGCCATGGGTTCAAGTCGATCGAGCTGTATGGCAATTACCGCATGGAAGCATTTGATCCTGCCCGCAGCAGCGACCTCATCATTGTTGCCCGCAGGTAAGCGTCCTCATCCTTAACAAACACCGTATCTTTCCCATTCCGCCCGCAGCGGAGTCTTGAGTAGTATCAGAATGGCCGGGCCTGTCCCGGTGTCGGGAGGGGTGCTGATGCGAGCTTTGATGAAGCAGGGCTGCACCTTGCTGGTTACAGGAATGCTGCTGATTGCAGGGTGCGGCTCATCAGATTCGGGCAAGGCGGCGGTGAATCGGCGATTGAGCACGGTGGACAGCATCCAGGACATGCGGCTGGAACTGGCACGTGCCGACGAGCAGGTGGTGCAGACGCAGCAGGTGTTGGATCGCCTTGCCACCCAGCGGGCCGGCGACCTGGAAAAAACCTACAAGCAATTCAAGACAGAGATCACTCGCAACGAGGCGATGGGCAACCAGATCAACTCCCGCGCCAGCGCCCTCACCAGTGATTCCTACCGGCAGATAAACGAGTGGAACTACCAGTCGCGCATCATCCGCGATGAGCAGTTGCGACAGAAGAGCCTCGAGCAGGGGGAGATGGCGCGAAAACAGCATGACGAGATGGTTGCTGCCCTGAACGACCTGCGTGGGGCATACACCAACTACATCAGAGCGCTGGAGGATATTGAGATCTTCGCCGCCAACAACCTCACCCCGCAGGGGCTGGCAGAGCTTGGGGATCAGCGGGCCAGGGCGGCCGAGCTGGCGCGTGACCTGCGGCAGAAGATGGCCGTGATCGATGGACGGCTGGATCGGATGGCGGGGGCCTGGCGCCCGAATGTGCCGCTGGCCGAGCGGATACGCAGCGGGGATGCCATGCCCGCTTCGATACGCCTGGAGCAGAGGAGCATCTTTGAAGAAGGAATCCCTGCCAACTCACCGGTGAGCACAGACCAGCGGTAAGTGGGGCTGAGTGTAAGGGAGGGACGGCCGGCGCGGTTTTCCGCGCCGGCCGGTTTTTGAGTTTGAGGCCACTGTGAGGTAAAAACTCCCTCCATGGCTGAGAAGATCATCAGTACCGACGATGTGCGTCACGTGGCCAAGCTGGCGCGGCTTCATCTCTCCGATGCGGAGATCGAGAAGTTCGCCGGGCAGTTGGGGACCATCCTTGAGTATGTCAACAAGATTGGGCAGCTGGATGTCAGCAATGTGCCGCCCATGGCGCATGCCCTGCCGATAAACAACGTCCTGCGTGACGACGTCGTGGAGGATCCGCTTCCGCTGGAGAAGGTGCTGCAAAATGCGCCTCACCGCGAGGATGCGTTCTTCGCCGTGCCCAAGGTCATCGGGGCCGACGAGGACTCCGCCGGTTGATCTCGATCTTTCAAAGCCACAAAGGACACCAGGACAAAGATGCTGCCGTTTGACACTGTAATCGCTGCCCGTGAGGCGATCGCCTCCCGCAAGATATCCGCCGTTGAACTCACCAGGTCGGTACTCGAACGCATCGAGAAGCTCGATGAACGCGTAAAGGCCTTCAACAGTGTGTACCCTGAGCTTGCACTTGAGCAGGCCAGGGCCGTTGATGAAGGCAAGCGCAGCGGCCCATTGGCGGGTGTTCCCATCGCCATCAAGGACAATCTCTGCACAACCTGGGGAACGACGACCTGCTCATCGCGCATGCTCAAGAACTTCCATTCGCCTTACGACGCCACCGTGGTGCAGAAGCTCGAGGCGGCCGGGGCGGTGTTCGTTGGCAAGACCAACATGGATGAGTTTGCGATGGGCTCATCCACTGAAAACAGCGCCTTCCACACCACGCGCAATCCCTGGGACCTGGAGCGAGTTCCCGGCGGATCGTCCGGCGGATCGGCGGCTGCCCTGGCGGCCGGCATGTGTTGCGCCTCGGTTGGGTCGGATACCGGCGGATCGATCCGTCAGCCGGCGGCACTTTGTGGAGTGGCGGGCATGAAGCCCACCTATGGAAGAGTGAGCCGCTACGGACTGGTGGCGTTCGCCTCATCGCTTGACCAGATCGGCCCGTTCACGTGGGACGCGGCCGACATGGCGGTGATGATGAATGTCATCGCCGGCCACGATCCCCGCGATTCCACCAGCGTCAATGAGCCGGTGGCCGACCACGCGGCAACGCTGGACAAGCCACTGGAAGGGCTGCGGGTGGGGATTGCCCGCGAGTTCAAGCTGGCCGATGGCATGGATCCGGCCGTTGAGAAGGCAGTGGATGAGGCGATTGCCATATACCGCAAGCTGGGCGCTCAGGTGGTGGATGTGACGCTGCCGCACACGGACTACGGTATCGCCGCGTACTATGTGATCGCCCCGTGCGAGGCCTCGAGCAATCTCGCTCGCTATGACGGTGTGCATTTCGGCCATCGGACGGCCGAGCCGGTGAAGGACATCGTTGAGCTTTTCTCAAGGTCGCGCGCTGAGGGGTTTGGCGATGAAGTGAAACGCCGCATCATGATCGGCACCTATGCACTCTCCAGCGGCTATTACGACGCCTACTACGTGCGGGCGCTGAAAGTGAAGACACTGATCAAGCGTGACTTTGACGAGGCGTTCAAGAGTTGCGACCTGATCGCCTGCCCGACCACACCCACTCCCGCGTTCAAGGTGGGCGAGAAGGCGGCCGATCCGCTTGCCATGTACCTGTGCGACGTTTTCACCGTTACCTGCAACATCGCCGGAGTCGCCGGGCTTAGCATCCCGTGTGGATTTACCAGCGATGCGAACCCGCTGCCGATCGGGCTGCAGCTTCTAGGCCCGGCGTTCAGCGAGCCGCGCCTGCTGCAGGCGGCCGCGGCATATCAGCGCGAGACGGATTGGCACAAGCGGCGGCCAGTGCTGGCATAGCGGTGTACCTGCTATCGCACGCGGCGGGTGATAAGCGACGCGATGTCGATCCAGTCATCGCTGGTGAAGCCCAGGAAGTTTGCGACTTCTTCGATGGCCTCACAAGCGCCCACGCGAAGCGTGCCGTGTGAGTCGGAACCGCGGGAGAAGCGCATGCCCATCGCCCTCAACTGGCTGACTATGTTGAGATATGCCGGGTAATGACTGCTGGACGAGAGCGCGGTCAGGAATGCGTTGTTAAGCTCAAAGGCGATCCCCTGGTTGATGGCGGGGCGGAAGGTGTCGATAGCCAGCTCGATCATCTCCGGATCAGACAGGTCCAGCAGGTTCATGGCCAGCGGTTCTCGCAGCGGGTGACCGAGGATGGCGCAGCCGCCCCGCTCGATGGCGTTGCGATACCACTGCATCCAGCGGCGGATGAGTACCTTGCGCTGCACCTCCAGCAGCTCAGAGCTGGGGATGTCCAGGTCAAACTGCGGAAACGCGTGCGGCGAAATGATCACGTAGTCGCAGCTGATCCCGGGGCAGACCCACCTGCCATCAGGACAGGCGGGGTCGATATCCATCTCCACACCCAGCAGGGGCTGTGCCCCCATGGAGAAGAGGCTGTCGATCTCAGAGCGGATAGTTTCGATCCTGCCTACGTCATGCGCCTGCATCACGTGTTCGCTGATGCCAATGTGATCGAGACGCAGTTCGGACGCCCGCGCGATGACGTTCAGCACCGTGGCGTCCTCGTCGGCGTGGCCGCTGTAAACGGTGTGGTTGTGCAGGTCGTAATTGGGGATCGTGGACACAGCCCCGGTGTCTTCCATCATCGTATGTCTTGCGGAGATCAGTCGCTCGCTGGCCGGCTTCAAGCGTCACCTGCGCTTCTCTTCAGGCGAAGTCGACCAACCCTCCATACTGGCCAGCCGATGGGGATCATAGTTTAGAGCCACCCAGTGCCGAGGCAAGTATCTCGTGGGTTCGCGGCGCGTTGAGTTCGGACTTGCCGAACCCGGGCAGAGCACCGGCCGCCACAGCGCGAGCCTGGGCGTCGGGATAGTTGCTCACCAGCATGACCTTGATGTTCGGGTGGGATGACGTGAGCCTCTTCACCAGGCCGATTCCGTCGCTATCGGCGAAATCGCCATCGAGAACGCGGTTGACCAGCAGCAGGTCGGCGCCCTTTTCAAGGGCCGGCTGCAACGCAGCATCGTTGTTGACGCGCTCGACGGAAGCATCCGGAAGCACCGACTTGACCGCGATGGAAAGATAGCTCGAATCAGGTGAGCAGTGCCCAACCAAAATCACTCGTTTACTCATTGATCCATTATACGCAGCGAGCTGCGCTGCGGCATTGATGCCAGTGCTCATTTCAATGGCGTTCCAGGTCCTTTCGCGTCAGCAGCAGCGAGTTGCCCAGCACCGACACGTCTGACAGCGCCATCGCGGCGGCCGCGATCAGTGGGTTAAGCAACCCAAACGCGGCCAGCGGAATCGCCAGCACGTTGTAGATGAACGCGAGAAACAGGTTCTGGCGGATCTTGGCCATGGTCGCCTGCGAGAGGCGCATGGCCACCGCCACATTTTTCAGCGACGGCGAGACGAGGATGATCTGCCCCGTCTCCTTGGCGATGTCCGACCCGGAACCCAGGGCAATCCCCAGGTCCGCCTGCGCCAAAGCAGGAGCGTCGTTGATGCCATCGCCTACCATGGCTACCTTCAGTCCGTCAGCCTGCATCCGCTTGACTACCTCGGCCTTGCCGTCGGGGCGTACCTCGGCATGGATCTCATCAATTCCAACCTTCTTCGCCACCGTGGTGGCAGCGGCCCGGTTGTCACCGGTCAGCAGCACAGTCCTGATCTTCTGGCGATGCAGCATGGATATGGCCTCGGCCGAGTCGGGCTTCACCTGGTCAGAGATGGCGATCAGGCCAAAGCGGTCGATGGTGCCATCGGGATTTTTACGGGCCACGTGCGCGAGAGTGTGGTCGGCCGCTTGTGGCGGAAAACCGGAGGTGAGTCTGCCATGCTGACGCAAGAGCTGCTCGGAACCTACCAGGTAAGTCTTGCCCTCGATCCTGGCCGATACGCCCAGGCCCGCCTCATTGTTGAACCCACTTGGCTCCGGGATGGAGATTCCCTTTTCACGGGCGTGCTTCACGATCGCCCATCCCAACGGGTGCGAACTGAATAGCTCCGCACCGGCCGCGATACGCAGAATCTCCTCCGGCGGAGTGTTGCCGATGGGGATCACGTCCACCACCGTCGGTTCGCCGACCGTGATCGTTCCTGTCTTGTCGAAAATGATGGTCTTGATCTTTTCGGCCCGCTGGATGGCGTCGATGTCGCGAATGAGGATGCCCCGGCGGGCGCCGCGACCGAGTCCGACCATGATGGCGGCCGGAACCGCCAGCCCCAGGGCGCACGGGCAGGCGATGATCAGCACGCTGCAGACCGCGTTGGCAATATTCGCCCACATGGCGGCCGAGCCGATGCCCGTCACCTGGCCGTGAATGAACCAGGCGATACCAGTGACCAGGGCGATGATCAGCACGGCCGGGACGAAAATGGCCGCGATGCGATCGGTCAACCGCTGCACAGGCGCCTTTTGCGTCTGCGCCTGCTCGACCATGTCCACGATCTGTGCCAGCACGGTCTTCGAGCCGACCTGCGTTATCCTCACCTGTAGGTATCCATCCTGGTTTACCGTGCCGCCGACCACGGCGTCGCCGACGGTGCGGCTCACGGGGATCGGCTCGCCGGTGATCATCGATTCGTCGATGTGCGATATGCCGTCGATGACAACTCCATCCACCGGCACGCGATCACCCGGGCGTACCAGCACTCTGTCTCCCACGTGCAGCGTGGAGACAGGTACGCGCACGGCGTCGGCCGGGTCGTCGGTGGCCATTTTGAAGGCAACCGTGGGGGCGATCCGCATCAACTCATGGATGGCCGCGCCGGTCTTGTCGCGCGCCCGGGCCTCCAGCCAGTGGCCGATACTGATGAGGGCAAGGATGCCGATTGACTCCATGAAATACAGGTGCTCGACATGTCCCCACCAGCCGCGCTCCTCGCCGACGAGGGCGATAAGGCTGTACAGGTAAGCCACCGATGCGCCCATGGCGATCAGGACATCCATGTTGGTGGTACGG
>JAKORQ010000410.1 GCA_029777755.1 Planctomycetota bacterium | reverse complement strand
GGGAATCATCCGCCGGATACCGATGAAGACGCACCTGATGGTGGACGCGCTGGTGGGGTTGCTGCTGATAGTCTCGCCGTGGCTGTTCATGTTCAGCGAGACAGTGATCTGGCCGCACGTGCTGGTGGGGCTTTTTGTGCTGATTGGCGCTGGAGCCACCCAGCGAGAGCCCAGCCCGGAGTGGCGGGCGGCGCATCATCACTAGAGCTGCTCAACCTCAAGTGAACTGGCTTGTCCTGTAGGCCGTTTCCTTCGTGCCTACGTGCCTTGACCTTCGTGTCTCCGTGGAGAACCACCTTTACTTCCCGCGGGCGGAGGACCGGCCGCCCACCTATAGCCCTGCATGAAAACAGCCCGCCGGAAAATCGGCGGGCTGTCTTGTTTGGATCACACGATCGCTTACATCGGCTCGTGGTCAATAGTCTGGTCGTAGATCTCCAGCAGCTTTTCCTTGTCGAGGATCATCTCCTGGCGGCTGGTGCCTACCAGCTTGTAGATGCTGGTCAGCTCGATGGCATCGCAGGGGCAGGCTTCCTCGCACATGCCGCAGTAGATGCAGCGCAGCTCGTCGATGTCGAACTTGACCGGGTACTTTTCACGATCCGGCCAGGGGGATTCTCCGGCCTCGATGTGGATGCACTTGGCCGGGCAGGCCGTGGAGCACATGAAGCAGGCCACGCAGTTGGGTCGACCTTCCATGTCCTTGTTGAGGCGGTGAACGCCCCGGTAGGTTGGGCGCAGCATGCCGCCCTCATCCACCGGCCGATCCTCGCGGCGTTCTTCGGGGTACTGCACCACGATGTCGCCGCTGGGGCGGATGGTTTTCCACATGTGCTTCATGGTGGTGCCCAGGCCGATGAACACCTGCGGCAGGTAAAACCCATCACTCAGCGTAAGCTGAGGCTCTTCCACGAGGATGATGTCTTCTTGTTTCATTGAGAATTAACTGCTTTAGTCCAACTGTGTGGCCGGCTGCGTCGGGTTAAAGCGGCTGCCGGGAACCTGAAGCTTACGGTTCGGGTTAGCCTTGGGCAGCATCTTGGCAGCCACGGCAAACACCACCAGTGCAATCACATTCAGTGCCAACAGGGCAATCGCCTGTGTGCCGGAGATCAGCAGCACGCCGTCGACCGGCTCGCGGTTCCAGAAGTAGATCACCACGGCCGTGCCGACCATGCCAAACAGCGAGATCGGGATCAAACCGCGCCAGGCCATGTTCATAAGCTGATCATAGCGGAAGCGAGGCAGCGTCCAGCGTACCCACATGAAAACGCCGATGATCACCAGGATCTTCACCAGGTAAACCACTATTCGCAGCACGATCTCGAGCAGGCTGGTGGTTACCGAGGGATTGGCCGGGTCAACATTGCCGGTAAGCCCCGGGAAGTGCCACCCGCCCAGGAACAGCGCCACCAGCACGGCGCTGGTGATCACCATGCCGACATACTCGCCCATCAGCAGCAGGCCAAGACGCATGGAGCTGTACTCGGTGTGGTAACCGCCGACCAGTTCCTGCTCGGCCTCGGCCAGGTCGAAGGGGGCACGATTGGCTTCCGCGTGCAGACAGATAAGGAACATGATGAACGCCAGCGGCTGGCAGAAGATGTTCCACGCCGGGATGAAGCCGAACCAGTAGCGGGCCTGGGCCTCGGTGATCTCATTGAGCGAGAGCGTGCCGAACATCAGCACCACGGTGATGATGGATAGCCCCATCGGCACTTCGTAGCTGACCATCTGGGCGGCCGCACGGATGCCGCCGAGGAACGAGTACTTGTTGTTACTCGCCCAGCCGGCGAACACCACGGCGTACACCGCCAGCGCCAGCACAGCGATGAGGAACAGCACGCCGATATTGGCATCAAACACCTGGAACGGGACGCGATAGGTGCTGACCACTTCGGTGCCGTTGCCCGTCGGCTCAGGATCGCCCACCAGCGTGGCGCCGTGGGGGATACTGATGGCATCGGGGGACTCATGCGTGAGCGTGCCCTGATACACACCACCCCACGGAATCACGGCCATGGCGGTAAAGACCACCAGCATCATGATGATGGGGGCGATGGTGAACATGAACTTGTCGGTGTTCTTGGAGCGGAAGTCCTCCTTGACGAACATCTTGATGCCGTCCGCCAGCGGCTGAAGCAGGCCGGCCGGCCCGACGCGGTTCGGGCCGATACGGTCCTGCGTCCAGGAGGCGATCTTGCGTTCCAGGAGGATCAGGTAAGCCGCGGCGCCCAGCAGGACATTGAATATGACCAGCAGGACGATCAGCCACGGCGGCACAATGGTGAAAAACTTGTCGATCATCTGTCTGTTATCCGCAAATCACAGCTCCACGAACTCCATCGCCGGTTCTGGCGCATCTGCGTCGGGAATCTTCGCCGCCGACACCGGCTCGCCGATCTCGGCCCGGACGGCAGCGGCGCTGTACGCACCAGGCAGGCGGAGCAGATAGTGGTACACCTCGGCCTCGCTGACCACTCCCTCGGGAGCGGGAACAGCCTTGCTGAAGACCTGGGCGATGCCCTTGAAGTTGACCCAGCAGCCGTCCTTTTCCGTCCAGGCGGCGCCGGGGATGACCACATCCGCCGAGTTCACGAGCGAATTGGGCAGGATATCCTGTACTGCGCGATAGCCCTTCTTGAAAAGCGCCGGCTGCTCCTTGCCCACCCAGTCCTTGAGGTAGCCACCGACTATCCAGCCGCCCTTGAGCTTCTTCAGCTCCGGCTTCTCCGCCTTCACCAGCTCCTCGTAAGTGGCGCTGGGGCCGCCCAGCAGCTCAATGACCTTGCGCACGCCATTGGCATTGGGAACCTTTTCGCCCTGGATGACGAAGGTTTCCTTGCCGGTGATGGAATTGCGGAAGACCTGCTGCTCGCCTTGCGGCACCGGGCCAATGACCAGCACGGCCTGCGGGTCGAGGCTGCGAATCAGCTTGCCCAGCAGATAGGCCTCTTCGCAGGCCATCATCGGGGAAAGAAGAGCGTAGAGGGTGCCAGGGGAGTCGGCCGCCAGGTTCTTAAGATCGGTATAGGCCTGGTCGGCGGCCTTCTGCCAATCCGTCTCCACCTGGCTGCTGTACTGCGCCTTCTTCGCGGCGACCAGGCGATTGCCATCGGAGACGGCCTTCCACGCGTAGCGGGTCTCGTCGGAGATCCACCACTGGTTTACATCAGCGTTGTAGCGTGGACGGCAGCGATAGATCTTGCCTTCGTTATGGTCCACCCAGATGTTCTCGCCGCCGGCATCAACCGGGGAGATTGACGGGGTGGACTTCAGCAGCCACACGCGCTGCTTGAAGAGGAAGTTCTTGTCCAGCAGTGCGCCAACCGGGCAGATATCCACCACGTTGCCGGCCAGCGGGTTGTTCAGCGGCCGGCCGGGGAAGATCTGGATCTCTTCCCGGGCGCCTCGACCATCCACGAATAGCTCCGAGGTACCGGAGACTTCGCGGGTGAAGCGCACGCAGCGGGTGCACATGATGCAGCGGTCGGAGTAGAGCAGGATGTTGTCGCCTACATCCTTCTTGGGGTTCTTTACCTTTTCTTCCTCGAAGCGGGGCTCGGCCCGGCCATACTCGTAGGAATAGTCCTGCAGATAGCATTCGCCGGCCTGATCGCAAACTGGGCAATCGAGGGGATGGCTGGTCAGGAGGTACTCCATGACCTGCTTCTGGTTGGCAACCGCCTTGGGCGAGTTGGTGTTAACCACCATGCCATCGCGGATGGGCGTCTGGCAGGCCGGCACAAGCTTCGGCACCCCTTCCACCTCCACCAGGCAGATGCGACAGGATGCCACAACGGACAAACCGGGGTGATAGCAATAGTGCGGGATCTGGATGCCGTTGTCCTTGCAGGCCTCCAGAATCACCTGTTTGTCCTTACATTCAATGGTCTTACCGTCGACCGTAATCTTTGGCATAACGAGGCAATGATATAGCCCATCGTGAATGATTTCACTAGGGCGGACCCAACAGCGGGTGCTAACCCCGCCAGAACCAGCAAAAACAGCGATTCTCCCGGCAAATACTGATATCGGCCGCTCGATTCACTTACAGTAAAGGTCGCGTCCGGCGACCAGGGCACGCATCTTACGGTCAGCCACGCTGCGATGCAGCATCCAGAAGCCGCAGTCAGGGTGCACCCACTTCACCCGTCCCTTCCCCAGGATCTTCTCGGCGTTTTCAACCCGGCGGGCAATTTCATCAGGCGTCTCGACGCCGTTGTCCTTGATGTCAATGACGCCCAGTCCAATGGCAATCCCCGGCCGAAGGTCGCGGAACAGCTCAAGTTCGCCATAGCCCCGGCGGGCAAACTCCAGCACCAGGTGATCCACCCGCAGGCGATTGAGGAAATCAATCAGATTCTTCCACTCGCCACGCTGGATGGTCTGGCCGCCGTAGTTGCCAAAGCACAGATGCAGTGCCTTTTCGCCCCTGATGGCGTCGAGGACGTGGTTGATCGGCTCGTGGGCCCAGGAAGCGTCCTCGGGACTTCCCGGCAGATTCGCCTCATCCACCTGCACCACCGCCGCGTCGATCTCGGAGACCTGCCGGCGGAGAACTTCGGCAATGTCCATCGTCAGCTTCTCGCGGTCGCGATAGATGGTGTCATGCAGCGTCTTGGCGAGCATGTACGGGGAGGTGACAGTGAATTTGAGCGGCCTGTCGGTGAGCGGCTTCACAAAACGCCAGGCGGAGGGCAGGTCGAGCGTGCCTTCGCCGATCTTCTGGTAGACCACCCCTGCCGGCCGCTGCCGAAACGCCATCCCCGGTATCGAGCGGAACTCCTCCAGCTCGGCGCGGCTTAGATTGCAGCGCACGCCCTCCATCGGGCTGATGAAGTACTCAATCATGCCGTTGGTCTCGGGGTGGCTGACGTTGAAGCGGGAGAGTTCGCCGTCGGCAATGACGTCAATCCCGGCCAGCTCCTGTGTCTTGAGAACCACCATGATCGCGTCGCGAAGGGTGGGTGTGGAAGGCATGGCCGCCAGCCATGAAGGGATGGGGTAGCTGCCTACAACGGTCGTCTTGATCAGAGGGTCTGCCAATCAACGCTCCTGTGGTTTGTACTTGTCGTGGTCTTTAGCCCAACTGTAGGCCAGGGCCTGGCTGGATGTTGAGATCGCCTGCTTGGAGGGCCGACGCGCTGGTGATACTCTGTTGCGCATGTCGCAAACAATTCGGCTGGCAGTGTTCGGCTGCGGTTTCTGGTCGAAGTTTCAGATCTCTGGCTGGCGCGAGCTTGGGGGAGTGGAAATCGCGGCCGTCTACAACCGCACCCGATCCCGGGCCGAGGCTATCGCAAGCGAGTTTGACATTTCACAAGTCTACGACGACCCGCAGACGCTGCTGGATGAGGTGAAGGTGGACGCGGTGGACATCATCACCGACGTCAGCACGCACCTGCCGTTCGTGGAGCTGGCAGCGCGGCGGCACGTGCCGGTAATCTGCCAGAAGCCGATGGCGCCGACCATATATGACTGCCAGATGGCGGTGGATAGTTGCCGCAAGCTGGGCGTGCCGCTGTTCATCCACGAGAACTGGCGCCACCAGGCGCCGATCCGCGAGCTGAAGCGCGTGCTGGATGAGGGGAGGATCGGCAAGGTGTTCCGGGCGCGGGTGGACTTCATCAATGGCTTCCCGGTCTTCAACAATCAGCCGTTCCTGCGGACGCTCAAGCAGTTCATCCTCACCGACATCGGAAGCCACATATTCGACGCGGCACGTTTTCTCTTTTGCGAGCCGCAGAGCATCTACTGCCGCACCCAGAAGATCCACAGCGACATTGCCGGCGAGGATGTGGCAACGGCCGTGCTCGATACCGGCGAAGCCACCATCACCTGCAACATGGCGTATGCGGAAAACTTTCACGAGAAGGAGGTCTTCCCGCAGACGCTGATCTTCGTGGAAGGCAGCAAGGGCACAGTGCAGCTCGCCGCTGACTATTGCATGAGGGTGACGACCTCGGCCGGCACGCATAGCTGGCAGGTGAAGGTACCGCACTACTCCTGGGCAGATCCGGCGTACGACCTGGTCCATTCCAGCATTGTGGCGTGCAACCGCGACCTGCTGGCCGGGCTGCGGGGCGAGAAAACACCGGAGACCACCGGCGAAGACAACCTGCGAACCATGCGGCTGGTATATGGCGCATATGCTTCTGCAAGGCTCGGACGATTAATCGACCCGGCTAGGGATGACTGGTTTGAAGCTTCACTGGTCCAGGAGGAGAGCTGAGTGCAACCTTGGCGCATATATGGATCTGCCGTGAAGCCGACCATGCCGCTCGAGCTGGCCGCCGGTGCGCTTAGGATGATCCTCGACAATGGCGAGATCCGCTATGTGCGGCTGGGCGGCGCGGAGGTGATTCGCCGGGTGTACGTGGCGGTGCGCGACCGCAACTGGCGAACCATCCTGCCGGTGTTCTCGGGCCTGAAGATCGAGCAGTCGGCCGATTCATTTGAGATTACCTTCCACGCGCGCCACCAGTCCGGAAGCATCGACTTTGAGTGGGATGGCCGAATCTCCGGCGAAGTGACCGGGCAGGTGCGCTTCGAGATGAATGGGCGGGCCAACAGCACATTCATGACCAACCGCACCGGCTTCTGCGTGCTCCACCCGTCGGGCTGTGCCGGCCAGGCGTGCCTGGTGGAGCATTACGATGGGACCGATGAAGAAGGAAAATTCCCGGCCGACATCGCGCCGCATCAGCCGTTCAGGAACATCCGCGCTATCTGCCACATGGTCGGCCAGGCGCGCATCCGCGTCGCGATGGAAGGCGAGATCTTCGAGATGGAGGATCAGCGCAACTGGTCGGACGGCTCGTTTAAGACCTACTGCCGGCCGCTGGAACTGCCCTTCCCTTACGAGCTGCGCGCAGGCGAGGAAGTTTCACAAAGCATCACGATCCAGCTTGAGGGAGATCCCACCACGGCGCCGGCGGCCCGAGGGAAAGACTCGTCCATCACAGTCGATCTCACCGGCGATGCGCATGGCGAGTGGGTGGCGCATGTGGGAATCTCGGTGGCCGAGGGATTCGATCAGCTCGATGACAAGAGCCTGGCGCAGCTCAGGAGCCTGCACCCGCGCCATCTGCGGCTGGAGCTGGACCTCACCTCCGGCGGCTGGCAGGAAAAGCTGGCGTCGTATCGCGACAACCTGAAGTCTATCGGAGCGCCGATCGAGGCGGCCCTGATCTGCCCGGACAGGCCGGCGGGCGTACTGAAGGAGCTGGCTGCCACATGGGAAGCGCATGGCCTGCCCGTGAGCAGGTGGCTGATCCTTTCGCGCAAGTCGGTCACGACACGGGAGCAGGTGAATGCGGCCCGGGAGGCACTGTCGCCGGTGGAGAACAGGGCGCTGTTTGGCGGGGGGACGGATGCCGATTTCGTGGCCGTCAATCGCACGCACCCGCCGATGGAACTGCTGGACCTGCTGACATTCTCGCTCAATCCGCAGGTGCATGCCTTCGATGACCTGTCGCTGATGGAGAATCTCGAGGCGCAAAGCGCCATCATCGCGTCGGCGGTAAAGCTCTCGCGTGATTGCCCGGTATGCGTGTCGCCGGTGACGCTCAAGCGCCGCTTCAATCCCGACGCCACCGCGCCGGAAGAGGCGCAGGCCGGGACATTGCCCGCCAGCGTCGATCCGCGGCAGATGTCGCTGCTGGCGGCCGCGTGGACGGCGGGAAGCCTGGCGCGTCTGTGCCGGGCCGATTTCCTGACCTTCTTCGAGACGCACGGCTGGCGCGGGGTGTTGCAGGGGAACTCTCCGCCGGCGCTGCCTGGGCTTTTCCCGGCCGAGCCGGGAGACATCTTCCCCGTCTACCATGTGCTCCAGGCGTTTCTGGGTTTCTTCCCGGAACACTGGAGCGCCCCGCTGGTCGATCGGCCGCTGGAGCTGGCCGCCATTCGACTGCAGCGTGGCGAACGCAATCGGCTGCTGCTGGCCAATCTCAAGCCGTTGCCGCAGAGGCTTCGCCTGAACCTGCCGACGGAGGCAACGATCACGGTTCTCGATGGCGCAACGGTGGACATGGCATATCGCGATGCGGAATTCTGGGTGAATGCGAACTCAAAGAGGCTTGGGGAAACAAGCGAGCTGGAGTTGAGCGACTATGCAATCGCCAGCATCGACTGGAGTGTGACATGACGGTTCTGGTAACAGGAGGCGCGGGATTCATCGGCAGCCACATCGTGCGGCAACTGGCCGAGCGCGGCGACCATGTGATCATCTATGACATGGCGCCGCTGTCGGGGCCGGCCGCGTGGTGGCTGAAGGACCACATGAACCGCGTTCAGTTTGTGCAGGGCGCGGTGGACCTGTG
>JAKORQ010000409.1 GCA_029777755.1 Planctomycetota bacterium | reverse complement strand
GCCCGAAGGTGCGCTACACCGTCGGGCCGCTGGCCCAGCGTGCCATGATCGCGCTGCGCCCTTTCATCCCGGGTCGCCTCTTTGAGTGGGGCCTCCGCAAATACTATCGCCTCGACGAGTGAGGAGTGCCATGCTCACGGATATCTCGATTGCCCTGTCGTCTACCGTGATCCTGCTGCTTGTCGTGGTTGGCGGGGTGGGAGCCATTGCCAGCGTGTACAACTGGGACTGGTTCTTCCGCGCGGGCGGTGCGGCCTGGCTGGTGCGGCGCGTCGGACGGGACCGCGCGCGGGTGATCTGCGGGGCGCTCGGCATGGCGATGGTCGTCATTGCGCTCGTGCAGATGACCGGCCCGGCGCCTCTACCGCGCGGCTGAGGAGGAAGGATCGCGCGGCGGCCTGCTATAATCGAAGTCCACGCATTATCCGCAAGCAGCCACCGGAGGGACAGAATGCCTGATCATATTTACAAGAAGATCGAGCTGACCGGGTCGTCAAGCGTGAGCATGGAGGACGCGATCCAGAACGCCATCGCCCGTGCCAACAGGACGATCAAGAACATGCGCTGGTTTGAAGTGGTCGACACGCGCGGCTACATTGAGGCGGGCAGAGTCGCGTACTGGCAGGTAACGATCAAGATCGGCTTCACGCTTGAGGACACGATGGGCGACACGACCGTCATCGAGGAGTCCATCGACTGACGGGCCGGGAGTCTCGCCTGCGCCGCTCTCCCCGGCGGCTCGCGCCCTCTGGTTGACTCCAGGGGCACGGGCTGGTTGGATCAGGGAGAGCGGCGCTGTACGGTCTGACAGCAGGGAGAGGAAAATACGAGAGCGCATGGCTAATGTACCCATCGAACGCGAAGCGACCGACGAGCACGCTGTCGCCGAGGTCCGCAAACGCCCCTGGCCGGTCATCGCGGTGATGCTCCTGCTGCTGGGGCAGATGGCCGGTCACTTTGCCCTGGGCATGTACCTCGTCGCCGAAACCGAGAACCTGACCATCCGCGAGGTGCTGGAGGGCGGGCCGGAGGCCTTCCAGGTGCTTGAAATCCTGGGCATGATCATGATTATCGGCTCCGGTTTCTTCGCCATCCTGACGATTTTACAGCAGTGGCGGAGCGCCTGGCACCAGGTCATGTTTTCCCAGGCGTTGAGCCTGATACTGGGGCTGGTGCTGTACT
>JAKORQ010000408.1 GCA_029777755.1 Planctomycetota bacterium | reverse complement strand
CGACCTGCTTGTGAAGCTCGGCAACTTTACGTCGAGCGGTGATAGCCATCAGGATCACTGTCGGACCATCGCGCCCCTGCCCCGGGAGCTCAGTGATCACCCACCCCTTCTCGCGCAGCGCCTTCGCCAGTTCTCTTCCCTGCTTCGACACGATCATGGTGGATTGCTCGCCGAACGCCAGCCACTCATCCACGGTGATGCCAAGGAAGTTCCCCAAGGCGAATCCCCCGGCGTAGCAAACGCCAAGAATGAGGTTCTCCGAGAGGCCTGACACCACTTTTGCCACTACAAAGATCCAGATCAGGACTTCAGTGAACCCCAGCAACACCGCGGTGTGTTTGCGCCCGCGCACCACCGATATGGTACGTACCGTGCCCAACGTCACGTCCGCCATCCGCCCGGCGATGATGAACAGACACGTCAATAGCGTCTCTAGGCTCATGGCGAAGATGACTCTACGCGAAATTCCCGCAAGGTGAAGCAGGCCGGCCTGGCACGATCAGTAGATGCTGGGGGGATCGTCGTCCCGCCCGGTGCCGGAGAAAAACCGGTTGTGAGCGCCAGGGGCGGAAGCGGCCACGCTGCCATCGGCATTGACCACATAACCCAACTCTTCCAGCGTCATCGCCTCAACATGGCCATCGCAGAAGGCGACATTAGCCTTGCCGCGGTGACGCGGATCGGGAGCGCTGCGATGCTCGGGAGCGCGATTGTTGTCATCGCAGTAGTCCGAGTCGGCCGTCAGGCGTGGAGGATCGAGGGTAAAGCCGTGGTTCGCCATCGCATAGTTGTCTGTGGTGGTGCCGTCATTGTTGTAGGCACGACGAGCTCCCTTCGGCTTGCCTGCGGCCGTGCCCATCGACTCGGCAAACATGACCGTCTGCGCCGCGGCGATGCGCGATATCTTCACCGGGAAGTTGATCGGCGTGGATTTGCCAACCTTGTTGCGGGCGTTGCCCAGGAACTGGTGGTTGTAGCCGAAGGCATAGTGGCGCACGCTGTTGTATTCAGGCACCAGCGGACAGAGGAACAGAGGGTTGTCGATCACGCCCGCGTTCTCCATCGACTGTAGCGGGCTTGGGTTGGACATCACATACATGCCGGCCGAGTGTCCCATGAGCTGGTGCCAGCGTGGCCGCCATGACTCCCCGTTGCCGACCGGGTAGACATTAAGCTCATCGGGAGACCGCTTAGGCGGGCGGGCCGGCACGATCGCACCCTTGTGTGCATCGGCATACATAGACCAGCCGATCACAATCTGACGCATGTTCGACATGCAGGCGACCTGCATCGCCTGCTGACGGGCGGCTGACAAGGATGGCAGCAGTATCCCGATCAGCAGCGCTATTATCCCGATAACAACCAGCAGCTCGACAAGCGTGAATGCCCCGCGTCCCACGGCAAGTCTCCTTCCCACGGCAAGTCTCCTTCCCACGGCGGGCATTATTGTTTAGAAATTACCGCTGGCAAGCGATCCTTGACCGAACTTCAGATTTGACCGAACGTAGCTGCTGCAGAACTATGTCATCATACAGCGAAAAAGTCGTCGACCACTTCAACAATCCGCGTAACGTTGGCTCGCTGGATAGGAATGACCAGCAGGTAGGCACCGGCATCGTCGGCGCGCCTGAGTGCGGCGATGTGATGAAGCTTCAGATCCGCGTGGACAAGTCCGGCCAGATCGTGGATGCCAGGTTCAAGACCTACGGCTGCGGCTCAGCCATCGCCGCCTCCTCGCTGGCAACTGAGTGGGTGAAGGGCAAGACGATCGAGCAGGCACTGGAAATTCGCAACACCGACATCGCCAACGAGCTTGCCCTGCCTCCGGTGAAGACGCACTGCTCGGTTCTCGCGGAGGAAGCGATCAAGTCTGCGGTAGCCGATCTCAAGAGAAAGCAAGCCGCACACCAAGCATCGGCGGATGGAGAAAAGTGAATCCTGCGCATCTGTAATCGAATTGCCCGATATACAGTTGCGTCCGCCATCCTGGAGAGGTAGATTCGCACTTGTGGCGGCCGGGCTCGGTCCGCCGATGTCACGGAAGGGTATCGGAGATTCGTTACCGGGCCGGTGGGCAAATCATTTGGTCGCTTTAACAGCAGGACTGCCATGGCGGGCAAAACTGCAAAACGTTCGCGTTCCACTCCGAAGTTCACCGCACTGCTTGCTGCGCGGCAGCCTAAACAATCACGACGTAAGCTGGTGGTGTTCTCCGCACTGGCAGGCTCGCTCACGGTGACCGCGCTGTTTCTGCAATTGCTTTCTCCCCCGCCGGTACGTGCCCAGGTCCACAGCACCGTGCTGATGGGTGACCCGATCGAGCGCATCTCCTCGCGCATCGATCCGAACGCCGCCCGCTCGTGGAAGTACATCTACATCCACCAGAGCAAGCAGCCCTATATCGACTCCAGGGCGACGGCCGACGAGGTGACCGATCACTTTGTCATTGGCAATGGCGTGGGCACTGGCGATGGCGATGTGCTGCTGAGCTATCGCTGGCGCTCGCAGACCCCTGCCGCCCCGCCGCAGGGCGCTTCCTCGATGGACCCTGACTGCATCAGCATCGCGCTGGTGGGAGATCTCGATCGCACTCCCCCCACCAGTGCACAGATGCGCCGCCTCGCCGAGCTGGTTCAGTCGCTGCGCAGCAAGTACGGCATTCCCGCCAATCGCGTGCTGGTCTCGCCTGGCGGCGGCTCGGCAGCGGCCATCGGCAAGCTGTTCCCGACCGCCGAGTTCGGGCGGCAGTTGCAGCAGTAACGCACCTTGCGCATCCCTCGCAATCTGCATTGAGCGGTAGTGGCCGCGAGGTCATTGCGCCATCAAAGGACCAGGGCGCAGATCGCAGGGCCATCGCTGATGCAATTGCGCCGCTGCCAACCTTGTCTCCTTGAGGCAAGCGATTAGTCTATCCCGCGCAACAATCCAGGAGAGATCGATGCCGTTCCTTAAGCTCCCGTCCGTGTTCACCGACCATGCCGTACTGCAACATTCGCGCGCCGTTCCCGTGTGGGGATGGACCGCGCCCGGAACCACTGTCAGCGTGCATTTCCGCAGCTCGCACCATACCGCCGTCGCTGATGAATCCGGGAAGTTCATGCTACGCATCGATACCGGCTCGCCAGGCGGGCCTTTCGAGCTGGTCATCCATGCTGGCGATGAGGTGCGCGTTGTACATGATGTGCTCGTCGGCGAAGTGTGGCTGTGTTCCGGGCAGTCCAACATGGAGTGGCCTTTGCGCCAGAGTGACGGCGCTGAACATGACATCCCTCAGTTTCGCCACAGCACAATTCGCCTGCTGAATGTCCCGCAGATGGCCAGGCTCGAGCCGGCCGATGACATCTTGGGAAGATGGACCTGCTGCTCTCCGGAGACGATCGCATCGTTTTCCGGTGTGGCTGCCCATTTTGGCAAGCGCCTGCACGATGAGCTGCATGTGCCCATTGGCCTGATCCAGTCCGCCCTCGGCGGAACGGCCGCTGAACTATGGACCTCGCGTGAAGCGCTCAAGTCGGTCCCGGAACTGGCGTACCTTGCCGAGAAGCAGACTGGTTCGGTTCCACATATTGATGAAGGTATCGACGCGGCCGCGGCGAACTGGATGGACCCTGAACTCGACACTTCCGACTGGAAGGAGATGGACATCCCCCAACCATGGGAGCAGGCGGGATTGGAGATTGACGGTGCCGTGTGGTTCCGCAAGACCATCGTGATCCCCGATCGATGGGCGGGCAAGGATCTTCTGCTCTCCATCGATATTGCCGACGACTTCGACATCACCTTCTTTGGCGGGCTGGAAGTCGGGAGAACGGACACGGACACGCCAAGCTGGTGGAACCTGTCGCGCAAGTACACCGTTGCGGGAAGTACCGTGAAGCCTGGCGCCACCACCATCGCCGTTCGCGTTTTCGATCGCTGGGGCAATGGAGGGCTGCTGGGCAAGGCCGAGCGAATGTACATCGCACCGGCTGACGATGAGCAGGATCGTATCCCCCTCGCTGGCAGATGGCTGTTCAAGGTCGAGAAGGCACTGGAGCCGCGGTCGGCCGGCGCGCTGGCGTGTTCCAGCCTGTATAACGGCATGATCGTGCCGCTCGCCCCTTTCTCCATCGCCGGCGTGATCTGGTACCAGGGCGAGAGCAACCGCGAAAGGGCATACGAGTATCGCACACTCTTTCCCACAATGATCCGCTGTTGGCGTGAGCTGTGGAAGGACCAGTTCCCGTTCCTGTATGTGCTGCTGGCCGGCTACCGGGCGCACCCGAGCGACCCGGATGAATCGCAGATCGCCGAGTTGCGCGATGCCCAGCTATCGGCGTGTGCCCTGCCCGGAACGGCCGCGGTCAGCGCCGTGGATCTTGGCGACGCGCAGGACATCCATCCGCGCAATAAGCGCGACGTCGGTCATCGCCTGGCGCTCGCCGCCCTGGCGCGAGTGTACGGCAAGGATATCGTGCATCAGGGACCGGTCTTCCGGTCTGCCCAGTTGCAGGGCGAGACAGCTACGCTGCGTTTTGACAACGCCGATGGCCTGCATGCCCGTGGTGATAGGCCCATGGGTTTCGCGGTCGCCGGGGACGATGGCGTCTTCCAGTGGGCCGAGTGCCAGATCGTCGGGGAAACCGTCGTTCTCAAGTCTCGCTCCGGGCAGGACATCAAATGGATCCGTTACAGCTGGAGCGATAACCCACTGGGTAACATATACAACGCCGCCGGCCTTCCAATGCTCCCGTTCCGCACGGACGATCGGCCGTACATCACTGCACCGGTTGTCGAGGAATACGGCAGGCTGGGGTGAACCCCGAGGACTAGATCAACAACCGGTTAACATTTCACTGGAGCCCCCTCACAGAACCGCCGCGAAATGACGTCAGATGGTTAAATAATGGTTGACAATGGGGTATGCCCATAGGCATCATAGAACCAGTTAGCAGCCTCCAAAGTACAGCTTCTGTGGGCTGCTGGTTTTACCGGCTGCGTGTGCGGCGTGGATCGCAAATGCTGCGGGCAAAGTACCGGAC
Organism: Planctomycetota bacterium; assembly: GCA_029777755.1. GTDB lineage: Bacteria > Planctomycetota > Phycisphaerae > Tepidisphaerales > Tepidisphaeraceae > CAIQIQ01. The sequence continues at coordinate 672 of JAKORQ010000408.1, read as the reverse complement.
TCACTTCTGGCAAATGTTCAGGGCACGTCCCTGAGGGAGCAGACAACATGTCACGCAAGTATCAGGCGTTTACGCTCGTGGAACTCCTTGTGGTGATCGGCATCATCGCGCTGCTGATCTCGATATTGCTGCCGTCACTAGCGCGCGCCCGTCAGCAGGCGCTGACAGTGTCCTGTGCCGCAAACCTGCGCCAGATAGGCCAGGGGCTGCTGTTGTACACCGAGGGGAACAAGGGGCGTTTGCCTTACAGCATCATCTCCCAGGATGGCGTTTCCCTGAACGGTCACAAGAACAACTGGTGGATTGAAGTCAGCACCGTACTGGGCGTTGACTGCTGGTCGGGCGGCCCGAACCCGCCGTTCACCGATACATGGAACATCCCCCGGCTCAGCCAGGTGCTGCGTTGCCCTGACGCCCAGGTTCCGCTGGGCAGTGTCGCCGACCCGAATGCATTCACCCCCGACGCGCAGGGACACTACAACGCCCATGGCCGCATGATGCCCAACGACGTCGAGCCGGATTACTCGGGTACGGTGCCGAAGCCCATGATCCTGAGCAGCGTGAAGGATGCCGCATCCAAGGCGATGGTGTGGGACGGCGCACAGTCCACCAGCCCGTGGGGCCATGAGCACTCCGCCATCTACGGTACGCACATTGATGGTTGGGCCTGGG
>JAKORQ010000407.1 GCA_029777755.1 Planctomycetota bacterium | reverse complement strand
TTCTCCTGGATTGCTCTCGCTGCCTCAACCCGCTGACGAACATCCGTCGAACGTTCCCCCGGCCGGCGATCTGCCAGCTGTTCATATTCGATACGGGGAACTTCGAGGTGGATATCGATACGGTCAAGCAGTGGTCCGCTAATCCGCTTCTGGTAGCGTTGAATCTGTTGCTGGCTACACCGGCATTCCCGCACCGGATCGCCGTAGAAACCACACGGGCATGGATTCATGGCCGCCACCAGCGCCAGATTGGCCGGAAATTGAATCGAACCGGAGGCACGGGCGAGGGTGACCTTGTGGTCCTCAAGCGGCTGTCGCAATACCTCCAGGGTCTGCACACTGAACTCCGGTAGCTCGTCCAGGAAAAGCACACCACGATGCGCCAGGCTGATCTCGCCGGGCTTCGGGTGAGTGCCACCACCGACCAGCCCCGCGTGACTGGTGGTGTGATGAGGTGAGCGGAAGGGTCGCTGCCGGATCAATGGTGTCTCTGGCGGCAGCATTCCGCGCACGCTGTAGATACGCGTGACCTCCAGCGATTCCTCCAGGCTCATCGGTGGCAGGATCCCCGGCATGCTGCGCGCCAGCAAGGTCTTGCCCGAGCCAGGAGGTCCGCTCATGAGTAGATTGTGTCCGCCCGCAGCCGCAACTTCCATCCCACGCTTGACGTGCTCCTGACCGCGAATATCGGAGAAGTCGGTCAGCGTAGCATCATCTGGCAGCGTGAACGCGGCGAAGTCGCCCTCAACCGGCGATATCATCTCCTCACCATTGAGATGATGGACGAGTTCAATCAGAGTACGGACCGGATAGACCTCGACACCACGGATCAGGGCAGCCTCACGTACATCCTCAGCTGGCACAAACGCCCGCTTGATTCCCTTCTCCGCAGCCATGGTCATCATGCTGATGATGCCAGGTGTGTGCCGCACCTCGCCATCAAGCGATAGCTCGCCGACGACCAAAGCATCATCCAGATCGGCCAGAACCTGCGTACTGGCGATGAGAATACCGATCGCGATGGGGAGATCGTAGGTTGGTCCTGCCTTGCGAATATCGGCCGGAGCCAGGTTGATGGTGATGCGCCCGTGCGGAACCTTGCCACCGCTATTGCGGATAGCGCTGCGAACGCGTTCGCGGCTCTCCTGCACAGCGGTATCTGGCAGGCCCACAATGATCATTCCGGGCTGGCCGTCTCCCCGATCGACTTCGACCTCGATCAGCACACCATCCAACCCGAC
>JAKORQ010000406.1 GCA_029777755.1 Planctomycetota bacterium | reverse complement strand
TCGCCGCCTCCAAGAAGAAGGGCATGTGGATGGGTGGACCTCCGCCGCTCGGCTACGACATCCGCGACAAGAAGCTGGTCGTCAATCCCGAGGAAGCCAAGCAGGTTCGCAAGCTGTTCGAGGCCTATCTCGAGCTCGGCTCGACCAAGACGCTGACCCGCTGGGCCAGGGAGAATGGCATTGTCACCAAGGTGAGGCGCTCAGCAGATGGCCGCATCAGGTCGGGCGGCAGGCCTTTCATGCGGGGCAATCTGCATGCCCTGCTCAAATACCGAGCCTACGTCGGCGAGGTGGCGCATAAAGGTGCAATCTATCCCGGAGACCACGAGGCCATCCTGCCGCGCGATCTCTGGGACCTGGTCCAGGCGAGACTTGCAGCGTCACCGCGCCGGCGCAGTTCCAGATCGGGAACACCACCCTCCCTGCCCCTCACCGGCCTTGTGTTCGATGAAACCGGAGATCGCCTCACGCCGGTCCATGCCACCAGGAAGGGACGACGATACTACTATTATGTCTCGGCCCGATTGAATCAGGCCGACAGCAGGGATCCATCGGCCTGGCGGCTGCCGGCACCGGTTCTGGAGCGCGCCGTCGTTGCGAGCGTCATCGCCTTCGCCCAGGACGGTCGCAAGGTGCATCACATGCTGGAGGAGCACGATGCCAGCCAATCGAAACAGGCTCATATCCTCAATCGGATTCTGAGCGGATCGAGGCAACTTGCAGAAAAGCTTCGACAATCTGCAGTCAGTGAACAGCTTGGGATCATCACCCCGATCATTCATCGCGTCGATCTCGGGCCGGGCCGGATGACGCTCCAGATCAAAACCGGCGAACTCCTCGCGCTGCTCGGTGGCCCGGATGCGAGCTCCACTCACCGCAATTCGAGCGCAGCTGCGCAGCAGCGTGATGGCCGGATCGATTTGCATCAGGCTGCGCCCGCCGCAGGCGACGGGATACATTCAATCACGGTTCCCTTGACCCTCAAGCGGCGCGGCGTCGAAACGATGCTCGTCATCGGCAAC
>JAKORQ010000405.1 GCA_029777755.1 Planctomycetota bacterium | reverse complement strand
GTGCGACGGTCGGAACTGAGAACGTTACCTTCCACGCTGACGATCTCGCCCTCGAGGATGGTGTCGGCATGCTCGCGGGAGACGACCTTGTACGGCGTGGCCGACTCGATGTAGTTGCTGATCGCCTTGGTCAGTTGAAACTCGATGCCGCGGGTGTAGCTGCGATTGGTGAAGATCGGCACGGCCACGGTGCGAACATCCTGCCGATAAAGCGAATGCCAGGTATAGCCATCGCGGGCGGCCACCTGCACGGGCGAGATGCCGATGGAGGCGAGGACCGCCTCGCCGATTCCTTCAGGGCTGGTAGCCCTCACGGTGGTCCAGTCCATCAGCGGCTTTTCCGTCCACAGGTCGCGCCAGCGGAACTCCAGTTCGATCTTGCTGTACTGCGGCTCGCTTTCCCGGGTGGTGCCGGTGTGCCGGGCATATTCCACAGCGACGATCCTGCCCTCCAGCGCGCTGTCGGCCTGTTGCATCTCGTGCAGCTTGTAGACGCTGGAGGTGACGATCGCATCGCGCACCGCCTGGGTGATGGTGACCTCCGCCCCGGAGGCCTTCGATGCGTTCTGGAAGGTCGGTACGGCGATCGATCGCACATCATGCCTTGGTAGTGGCGAGCCGGCGCTGTCAGCCGGCCGCTGCGGACGGTTGTACTGCGAATAGCCGCAGCCCATCGCCAAAAGTAAGAGTGTGCAGAGGATCAACAGGCGAGCGGCCATCAGCGGTATCCCTCCGGGTAATCCCTGAGCAGTCGCGGGGCATATCCCTCGCCGGGGTTCGGCGGCGGCTCCTGGAGGTACGTATCGTCAAACTCGCTGAGCCTCTCTGCGGCAAGTTTTGCCTCAGGAGAATTGGGGAAGGTGGCGATGAGATAGCGGTAGTGGTAGACAGCGGCCTTCGGCTCCCGGGTTCGGCGATAGAAGTCGGCGGTGCGATACAGCTTGCGGGCGAAAGTCTCGTCGATCCGCCGGATCAGGTCATCAAGCCCCTCTTCATCGGCGATATCCGGGTAGGTGTTGGCGATGTCGACCAATTGTGCCCGCGCATCGATTAGCGGCGTGGCGTCGTAACGAATCCCACGAAACTGCGCCAGCGTTGCATATGCACGCTTGAGGCGAACCTGCGGCACTAGCGGGCTTCGGCCATAGCTGCTCAGGTAGACCCCGTAGGCATCAGATGCGAGGTCGAAGTCCGACTTGTTGAAATAATGGTCGGCCGTCCGCAGCAGCGCCTTCTCGGCGATGGCGGACCCCGGGGCACGCTGCTGCAGGCGATAGAGCATGTCGATTGCCTCATCCTCGGCATCGAGGATGGGGAACCAGATAAAGACGCGCTTGTAGCCGTTCAGGAAGGCGTCGGCGATGTCATACTGCCGCTGCAGGGCGCGATGGAAAAGCGGCGAATCGGGGTGCTCATCCATCAACTGTTCAAGATAGTAGTAGGCGTCGATGCGATCGCCCTCGAGGTAGCTTGCCTCGGCGATGAGCATCAGGGCGCGATCACGCTGGGGGGTGTCCTTTGGTTTGCCGCGCATCCACTGCACGGCCGTCCTAAGACCCGCCTTGTGGTTACCGGCGAGGATCATGGCCTCCGCCTGGTCCAGCAGCGGTTCAACCGCGGGCGCGGTGGCCGGCGTCTCGCGTGGAATCTCCACCCAGCGATCGCCGCGCAGTTCCCACGTGGACTCCGCTCCGCACGCGATTGACGCAACCCCGACAATGGCAGCGCATATAGCGCTTCTTACCCGCATGCGGGCGATTGTAATGGTGCCGCCGGGCAGCGGCAAACGAGGAAACTGCCGCGGCACTGCCCCTGTGTGGCATCGGTGCTACAATTCCGCCCATGCCACAAGTCAGCTACAGCATCGATGCCGATTTCCCCGGCGGCAACATCATCGTCGAGAGCCTCTCGGAAACCACAGCGAAGATTCGCCCGGACCTGCGCGACACGCAGGGGAGCTGGTTTTACTGGTGCTTCCGCGTGCGCGGGGCGGAAGGACGCACAATCCGCTTTGAGTTCACCGCGCATGACCCGGTGGGCGTGCGTGGCCCGGCGATATCGACCGATGGCGGCTGGACCTGGCGCTGGCTTGGGCGCGATGCTGATACCAGCGACTGCGCGTTTACATACTCCTTTTCGCCCGGTGAGCGCGAAGTGATCTTCGGCATGGCGACGCTCTATACGCAGCGTCATCTTGAGAGATTCCTGTCCGAGCTACCCGGAAGATCGCTATTGCAGGACCGCACGCTCTGCATCACCCGCAAGGGGCGTGAGGTGCCGGCTTTCATCTTGGGGGAGGTGGCAAGCGTCAGGCATCGGGTCATCATCACCGCCCGCCATCACTGCTGCGAGATGATCGCCAGCTATGAGCTGGAGGGGATACTTGAGGCGATGACCGGCTCCGACGAGCTTGGCCGATGGTACCAGCAGAATGTGGCGGCATTTGTGGTGCCGTTTGTGGATCGCGATGGCGTGGAGGATGGCGACCAGGGGAAGAACCGTCGGCCGCGCGACCACAATCGCGACTACGACCGCGAGAGCGTCCATGTGGAGACGGCGGCCATGCGCAAGCAGCTTCCCGAGTGGCTGGCCGGCCGGCAGCTTGACGCATTTCTCGATCTGCACTGCCCCGGCATCCGCGGCAACATGAACGAGCATATCTACCAGGTTGGCTCGCCGTTCCCTGAAATCTGGGCACAGCAGCGGCGATTCGCCCAGTGCCTGGAGCGTGTCCGCAGCGGGCCGATCCCGTATCAGGCCAGTTTCGATCTGCCCTTTGGGCAATCATGGAATGTGCCGGCCAACAACTCGGCCGGCATGACCTCCGGGCAGTATGCCGCTTCGCAACTGAAGGCGAGACTGTCCGGGACGATCGAGCTCCCCTATGCCAACAGCTCCGGGGTTGAGGTCACCTGTGAAACGGCCAGAGCCTTCGGACGTGATGTCGCGAAGGCTCTGCGTGCGTACCTGGAGCTGTAAAGCTGCCGCTCACGTGGCGGCCAGCGCCGCCCGCTCATGCTCGGCGAACTCATGTCGGTGCTGCCACCGCTTGTAGAGGTAGAAGATCACCGGGTAGACCAGCAGCTCCATGACGAAACTGACGGTGATCCCGCCGATCAGCGGCGCCACCAGCCGGCGAGTGACATCCGCGCCGGTGCCGGTCGCCCACAACAGCGGCATCAGCCCGATCATGTCAGTAGCCACCGTCATGGTCTTTGGGCGGATGCGCTTCACCGCGCCATCGTAGATGGCCTCGAACAGGTCGGCCTTGCTGCGCAGCAGGCCGCGGTTCCTGAATCGCTCATAGGTATTGTCGAGATACAGCAGCATCACCTGACCTGTCTCGGCGTCCACCCCCAGCAGGGCGATGATTCCCACCGCGGTGGCCAGGCTCATGTTGTAGCCCAGGGCGTACATGAACCAGAATGCCCCGATCAGGCTGAAAGGAACCGCCAGCAGGATGACGAACACGCGGAACCAGCTCCGGTTGGAGATGTACAGAAGCAGCACGATCAGCGCCAGCGTCACCGGTATGACGATCATGAGGCGGTGGTTTGCCTTCTGCATGTACTCGAAGCGGCCAGACCAGATGAGGCTGTAGCCCGGCGGGATCTGTACCTGCTCGGCCACCACCCGCTTGGCTTCATCGACATATCCGCCGATGTCTCGCTTGCTGGTGTCGATGTCGACGAATATCCAGGCGGTGAGCTGACCGTTCTCGCTGCGGATCATCGGCGGCCCGGGATTGATGCGGATGCGCGATGTCTCGCCATCCTCACCCTTGTGCTCGATCAGCAGTTGTCCCAGCGGGATCTGCGCTCCCGTTGGCGTGGGAACGAGGATGCGCTCCAGCGCCGGGATGTCGTCGCGCAGCTCGCGGGCGTAGCGGACATTGACCGGGTAGCGCTCCAGTCCCTCGACGGTGGTGGTGATGTTCATCCCGCCGATGGCGGTCTGGATGACATCCTGGACATCGCCGATGGTCATGCCGTAGCGGGCGGCGGCAGCGCGATCGATGTCGAAATCGAGGTAGTACCCGCCCATGGTGCGCTCGGGATAGCTGCTGAGCGTACCGGGGATGACGCTCACGGCCGTGGCGGTTTTCTCGGCCAGTTCCGCGAGCTTCTCCAGGTCCGGCCCCATGATCTTGATGCCGATCGGCGTCTTGATGCCGGTGGAGAGCATGTTGATGCGGTTCTCGATCGGGTATGGCCAGGCATTCGCCAGCCCGGGAAAGCTGACCGCCTGGTTCAGGCCCTGGTGGATGGTGTCATCAGGGTCGGTCCAGCCGTACTTGAGCTCCTCCATGGTGATGGGGCGCTCCTCCGGCCAGAAGGTGGCCGTGAATGGATACTTCAGCCATCCCGGCCAGCCGCTGAAGAAGCGCTCCACCTTCCGCTTGCGCCACTTCTGCTTGTCCGGGTGGATCTGGATGGTGGTCTCGATCATCGAGAGCGGCGCGGGATCGGTCGCGGTATCAGCCCGGCCGATCTTGCCGTGCACGCTGATCACCTCCGGGAATTGCGCGATGATCTTGTCGGTCTGCTGCAGCAGCTCCTTGCTCTTGAGCACGCTGATGCTCGGGTCGGTGGTGGGCATGTAGACCAGGTCACCTTCCTCAAGCTGCGGCATGAACTCCGAGCCGATCTGGCGCATCGGGTAGATCGTGGATGCACCCACGATGAGTACCACGCCGAGCGTCAGTATCGGGTGACGCATCACCAGGCGAAACAGCGGATCGTAGATGCGGATCGACCAGCGATTCACCGGATTATTCTCTTCCCTGGGGATGCGCCCGCGGATGAAGTAGACCATCAGCACCGGCACGATCGTAATGCCCAGTATCGCCCCGGCCGCGATTGCAAACGTCTTGGTATAGGCCAGCGGCTTGAACAGGCGTCCTGACTGATCACCCAGCACAAAGATCGGCAGAAACGCCACGGTGATCACCAGCAGCGAGAAGAAGATGCTCGGCCCCACCTCGACGCACGATCGCGTGATGATGGCAACGCGCTGGGCAACGGTAAACTCTGTCCCTTCGTCGCCTTCTTGTGTTCTTCTTTTCTCCCGTTCGTTCTCCAGATGCTTGTGGGCGTTCTCGATCATCACGTTGGCCGAGTCGACCATCACGCTAATCGCCAGCGCGAGTCCGCCCAGGCTCATGATGTTGGCGTTGATCCCCATGATCTGCATCACCAGGATCGATGCCAGCAATCCCACCGGCAGGACCAGCACGGCCACAAAGGTGCTGCGGAAGTGGCCGAGGAACACGAGGATGATCAGTGCCGTCACGATCAGTTCCTCGATGACGGCGCGGCGCAAGGTATCCACTGAGCGGTCGATCAGGGCGGAGCGGTCGTATGTCGGCTTGATGAACACGCCCGGCGGCAGGCCATCCTCCAGCTCAAACAGCCGCTTCTTCACGTCCTGGATGACCTTGTAGGCGTTCTCGCCGAAACGGGCGACGACGATGCCGCCGACCGCCTCGCCCTCGCCATCCAGTTCCCCGATGCCGCGGCGCATCTCGCCGCCAACCTGGAGGGTTGCGACATCCTTCAGCAGCAGGGGCGTGCCTCTATTGTCCGCCTTCACCACTACATGCCCGAGGTCCTCCAGGCCGCGCAGATAGCCGCGGGAGCGCACCATCAGCTCGTTCTCGGCCAGTTCCACCACCGAGCCGCCGACGTCGTTGTTTGATCGCCTGACGGCGGTGACGACATCATTGAGAGTCACGCCGTACGCCAGCAGCCGCTGCGGATCCAGCACAATCTGGTACTGCCGCACAAACCCGCCGATGGGGGCAACCTCGGACACTCCCTCAACTGAGGTGAGCGGATAGTTCAGATACCAGTCCTGCAGCGAGCGCAGGCTGGCCAGGTCCTGCTCGCTGTAGACCAGTTCACTGCCCGTGATCGGATCGCGGCCGGGCTTCTCCCAGGCTCGGATTCGCTTCAGGTGCTTGCGCCGCTTCTCGGGCGCGTCTTGCTGGCGCGCGTACCACTTCTCCTGCTCCTCATCGAGCCACAGTCCGCGCGGGTGATCCGGTGAGTAGTAGCCGGGATAAAGTACATACTGATACACCCAGCCCACGCCGGTGGCGTCCGGGCCGAGCTTTGGCTCCACGCCATCGGGCAGGCGATCACGGGCGAAGTTCAGGTATTCCAGCACTCGCGAGCGCGCCCAGTAGATGTCGGTGGAATCCTCAAACAGCACGTACACGAACGACAGCTCAAACATGCTGTAGCCGCGCACGGCCGTGGAACCCGGCACCGACAGCATGGCCGTGGTCAGCGGGTAGGTGACCTGCTTCTCAACCACTTCGGGGTTCTGCCCGGGATACTCGGTGACAATGATCACCTGCACATCCGACAGGTCCGGCAGGGCATCGAGGCGGATGTTGTACGCCGACCATGCGCCCAACGCGGCGAGCATCATCGTCAGCAGAATCACCAGGAATCGGTTCCTGATCGAAAACTCAATGATCTTGGCAATCATGGCATTCCTGCAGGGGTTATTCGGCCGCGATGGTTCGCTTCACGAACGCGCACTGCTTCATCTCAGTGGCGTAATAGGGGTTGGCGCTTTCCTCATTGCGCTGCAGCCACGAACCGGGCGCCATCGGGCAATGGTGGACGTACAGTGCAGCGGAAACCTTTCCCGATGGCGGCGACGCCTCCGCCAGCGCGATCACCGCATCGCTAAGCTTCTTGAACAGCTCGCGCTGCTGGTCGATCGTCTTGCCGGCCATCGCATCAGCCGC
>JAKORQ010000404.1 GCA_029777755.1 Planctomycetota bacterium | reverse complement strand
CGTTGGCAAATGCCTTCACCACGCGCACGCCGGGGATGGCATCACCCACCACGGCCGTCATGCGGCTCCAGTAGGTCCAGAGCCGGCCAAACAGCCGCTGCATATGTCGGCCGCGCCAATAGGTCAGCACACCCAGGATTGGCAACGGCACCAGCGAGATCAGCGCCAGCCGCCAGTTCAAATAGAACATCACCCCCGCGCAGCCGATGATCATCAGCACATCGCGGATCATGTTCACCGAGCCGAAGACGATAAAGTCCCACAGCCGGTCGGTGTCATTGGTGACGCGCGTGATCAGCGATCCGGTGCGCCGCTTGGAGAAATAGCGCAAGCTCAGGTCATGCAGGTGGGCGTACACATTGTGGCGCAGGTCCCGCGCCACCATCGTCCCCACGTTCGCCAATGTCCGCATGCGTATGGCGCCAACCAGCTCGGCCAGCGCGATCAGGGTCAGCGATCCCAACCCCAGCAGCATCAGCATCCGCAGGCGATAGGACATCTCGCCCTCGCCGCCGATGGCGGTGTCGATCAGGTGCTTGTTGATCACCGGTCCAAGGGCATTGAGCGGCACCATCATCAGCGTAAGTGCCAGCGCCAGGTTGATCTTGCCCCGGTACGGCCGGGCTACCTCCAGCAGCCGCCACAGGATCGCCTTCTTGTGCAGACATTGCGGACAGACACCCTCGGCGTAGCTGGGGATGAGCTGGCCGCACTTCTTGCAGTATTCCTTCTCCTCGATCTGCCGCTCGACCGCCTCCAGCCAGTCAGGCGTCTTTTCCCGCGGTTTCCCCTCTTCATCCGGCAGGCGGCGCTCCAACTTGCGATGCAGGCGGGTCATCTCCCGGCGGCAATGTCGCGAATAGGCAAACTCCGCCAGCAGTTCATCCCTGCCCAGAAGCACCAGCCGATCCACGCCCAGCCCCTCGATCACCCTGGCCTGCTGTATCTGGGCGATGGGAATGCTCTTCTCCACCCGGTGATCTACGACCAGCAGTTCGTCCTCCCCCAGCACCAGGTAGCATGGTCTGATACTGTTGTCCGCCTGCAGATCGAACATCGACCACGCGACTACGTTGGTCGCCTGCCCGTTGAGCCTCTCGCGAAGCTTTTCAGGCATGCGTTCCAGCAGACTGCCATCCTCGCTGTTTTCCTCCATGTCTCTTTCGCGCGTGATCGTTTCCGTCATGCCAAACCCCGGATGAATTGCTGCGAGCCGCCGAAGTGCTCGCGAGATGGCCCGGTAAGCAGGGTCATCAATCGCCCGTGTAAAGTCAATGCTATACCAGACAGGCGCCAGCGGGTATTCTCAAAAGCCCATGCAGCGCCCGTTAGCACTCATTACCGGTGGAGCCCGCCGCGTCGGCCGGGCCATCGCCCTGCACCTGGCACACCAGGGGTACGACGTGGCTTTTACCTATCTTAGT
>JAKORQ010000403.1 GCA_029777755.1 Planctomycetota bacterium | reverse complement strand
CATCTTCGTGCCTGTGGAAGGTGGCTACAAGGCCCAGACCGTGGAGCTGGGCAGATCCGACGGGCGCTACACCGAGATCACCATGGGGCTCCAGGCCGGACAATCCTACGTCAAGGATGGTAGTTTCATGCTCAAGGCCGAGCTCGGCAAAGCCTCCGCCGAGCACACCCATTGAGCCGGAGAGACCATGTTTGAGCGCATCATCCGCTTTGCCATCGAACAGCGCTGGCTCGTGCTCGTGGCCGTCGCAGCCATGGCCGCTCTCGGCGTGTTCAGCTATCAGAAACTCGCCATCGACGCGGTTCCGGACATCACCAACGTCCAGGTACAGATCAATACCCAGGCGCCCGGGTACTCGCCGCTGGAGACCGAGCAGCGCATCACCTACCCGATCGAAACCGTCATGGCCGGACTGCCTCATCTGGAGCAGACCCGCTCGCTATCGAGGTATGGCCTGTCGCAGGTGACGGTCATCTTCAAGGACGGCACCGACATCTACTTCGCCCGCCAACTCATCAATGAGCGCATCCAGGAAGCCAAGGAGCAGTTGCCTGCCAACATCACGCCTTCCATGGGGCCTATTTCCACCGGTCTGGGTGAGATCTATCTATGGACCGTGGAAGCCGAGGAAGGCGCCAGGAAAGCCGACGGCACCGCCTATACCCCCATGGACCTGCGCGAGATCCAGGATTGGGTCATCAAGCCCCAGCTGCGCAACGTTCCCGGCGTCACCGAGATCAACTCCATTGGCGGCTTCTCCAAGGAGTACCTGGTTGCGCCTCGTCCCGAGAAGCTCGCTTCCTACGGCATCTCCATGGACAAGATCGTCACTGCCCTGCAGAACAACAACACCAACGTGGGAGCAGGCTATATCGAGCGCCAAGGTGAGCAATACCTCATCCGCGCGCCCGGGCAGGTACGGGGCATCGAGGATCTCAAGCAGGTCATCGTCGGCACCGCTCAGGGACAGCCGATCCGCATCCGCGATCTGGCCGACGTTGAACTCGGCCGCGAGCTGCGCACCGGCGCGGCCACCGACAATGGGCGCGAAGTCGTGCTGGGCACCGTCTTCATGCTCATCGGGGAGAACAGCCGCGTGGTCTCCAAGGCCGTGGACGAACGCATGCAATCGGTCCGGCGCAACCTTCCCGAGGGCGTCAAGATCGTCACGGTCTATGACCGGACCACGCTGGTGGAAAAGGCTATCGCCACCGTGAAGAAGAACCTGCTCGAGGGCGCGGCGCTCGTGGTCGTCATCCTCTTTCTCTTCCTGGGCAATATCCGCGCGGCGCTGGTCACTGCGCTCATCATTCCACTGTCCATGCTCTTTACCTTCACGGGCATGGTGCAGTGGCGCATCAGCGCCAACCTCATGAGCCTGGGGGCACTGGATTTCGGCATCATCATCGATGGAGCCGTCGTCATTGTCGAGAACTGCGTGCGCCGCCTCGCGCATGCGCAGGAGCACAAAGGCAGGCTGCTCTCGCGCAGCGAACGCTTCCACGAAGTCTTCGCGGCCGCTAAGGAAGCGCGCCGCCCCCTGCTGTTCGGCCAGCTCATCATCATGGTCGTGTATCTGCCCATCTTTGCCCTCACTGGCGTGGAAGGAAAAATGTTCCACCCCATGGCCTTCACTGTAGTGCTCGCCCTGGTGGGTGCGATGCTCCTTTCCATCACGTTCATTCCAGCCGCCATTGCCCTCTTCATCGGCAAGCGCGTCGCCGAGAAGGAAAACCGCCTGATGGCATGGGCCCGCACGGCCTACGAGCCGCTGCTCTCCGCCGTCATGCGCATCCCGCTCGTGGTGCTGTCCGGTGCGGCGGTTGCCGTGGCGCTGAGCCTGCTGCTGGCATCGCGCATGGGCAGCGAATTTGCGCCCAACCTGAATGAAGGCGATTTCGCCATACAGGCCTTGCGCGTGCCCGCGACCAGCCTGACGCAGTCCCTTGAAATGCAGATGCAGCTGGAGGCCGCGCTCAAGGAGAAATTCCCGGAGATCGAGCGCGTCTTCGCCCGTACCGGGACGGCGGAAATCGCTTCGGACCCCATGCCGCCCAATATCTCGGACGGTTACATCATGCTCAAGCCGCGGGCCCAGTGGCCCGACCCTGCGCGCAGCCGCGATGACCTGCTGGCGGCCGTGCAGGAAACAGTGGATGACATCCCCGGCAGCAACTACGAGTTTTCCCAACCCATCCAGTTGCGCTTCAATGAGCTGATCTCCGGTGTGCGCAGCGATGTGGCGGTGAAGATCTTTGGCGACGACATGCAGGTGCTCGAACGCACGGCTCAGAGCATTGCAGCCATGCTGCAGAAGGTTCCGGGCTCTTCCGAAGTCAAGGTGGAGCAGACCACCGGCTTGCCCATGCTCACCGTGCAGGTCGATCGGGAGAAGGCCTCCCGCTATGGCCTGAACATGGGGGATGTTCAGCAAACCGTG
>JAKORQ010000402.1 GCA_029777755.1 Planctomycetota bacterium | reverse complement strand
TTGAGGTTCGACTCGTGGATCTTCACCTCGGCGATCATCTCATGCGCAGTGGGCAGATAGATCAGGTCCTGCCGCTCACGCACGGTGGCGCCTTCGTCAAGTGGCTCCTGGGCGCGCCAGCCGGACTGGCCGGTGGTCGCGTACACCACCAGGCCATCGGTCGGTGCGTAGATCTTGCAGTTCTCGATCATCCGCAGCGTCTTGGCGAGCTGCGACTGCTGCCGCTGGTACTCCGATTCCCTGGCCTTCAGTTCAGCCTCAGCCTGGGCAATGTCGGCGGCCGCCTTGCGCTTGGCTCTCTCCAGGGCAAGGGCAGTCTGCTCAACATTGCTCTTGAGCTCATCCATCTTGCGCTTGTAGGTGTACTCCTGCAGCAGCCGGAGGGCATCCTCAGCCAGTTGCAGGTCAAGCTCGGCCTTCTTCTGGGCAAGCTGATCGGCCTGGAGTTCCGTCTGTGAGACGTACTTCTCGGCGTAGAGCCTCTCCGTCCAGGCGAGCTTCTCAGTAGCCCGCTGGAGTTCCTCCTTGGCGATAGTGATGGCGTTCTCGGCTTTGCGCAGCTCGTTGGGGTATTCACCCTTCTCGTACTTGCGCAGATCTTCACGGGCAAACTGGGCATCCAGCTCGGCCTTGGAGACATCGGCGATCGCCTGGTTCTTCACCACTTCCAGGTTCTCGCGGGCGCGCACCAGGTTGGCCTCGGCGTTCTGCACCTGGATCTGCTGATTTACCTTGGTGTCCTCGAACTTGCTGGAATCCAGCTCGACCAGCAGGTCGCCCTTCTTGACCCGCGTGCCCTCATCCACCAGGTAGAGGATGGTGGTCTGCCCCTCGACGAGGCACTTGATGACCTCCTGCTGGCGGGCCTTGATGGTGCCGCGTTCGCTGACGCTGATGGTCAGCGGCCCGCGCACCACCGGGAACACCAGTTCCGGCTCCTTCTCTTCTGACATGGTGCCGGCAACGACCGCTGCACCAATCAGGAAGATAACCCCCAGCGTCGTGAGGGATATGGCCGCCACCTTTCGACTGATTTCATGGCCAAGAATCTTCATGGTCTACTTTCTCCCGATCTGCAGCCCAGTGTCATGCTCGCGCCAGAGGCCCTGTTCGTCCACTTCCAGCAGGCCTAGGTCGCGCTGCAATGCCAGCTCTGCCAGACGGTAGTTGATAACTGCGGAGGTCAGGCCGTTCTGTGCCTGCACGAGCGCATCCTGTGCCTCGAGCACATCGCGGATCTGCGCCCTTCCGGCTTCCAGAAAGAGATTCGTGCTGGCGACACGCTTCTCTGCGACTGCGACCGATCTCGCCTGGATTTCAATTTCCTCGATAGCCTGCATCAAGTCGCGGATATCGGCACGGATGTCTGCCTTGATGTTGTCTTCCACCTGCTGAAGCGATCGAACGGCCGCCTCGAAGTTGATCAGGGCAGCCCGATATGCATTGCGCTCCTCGGTGCGTTCGAGGGGAAGATCAAGCAGCAGGCTACCGCTATAAACCCCTTCGTCGAACCGGGCATTCCCGGTTTCCCCGCCGGCCTGCCCCACGCCGATTCGGCTGCCGGAACTGGCGTTACCCACGAGCGTAAGGCCGGCCTCCAGTGCATTGGCGGCCACGATCACGCGCCTCTGGGCATCGTATATGCGTCCTTGGGCCACACGCAATTCCGGCCGATTGGCGATCGCCAGTTCGATAGCCTTCCTCTCCATCTCGGTAACGGACCCATCCGGCTCCAGGGAGGATGGCGGCAGTTCAATGGAGGCGAAATCCAAACCGTCACCAGGGCCGGGTTGGACAGGGTCAGCCACCACGGGGGCCGTTGACGAGCCTGCCGGTATTTCCCCGGCAGCAACAGTATCGGTTCTGCCGGTTTCCTCGATGGCGGCTGCCTCTGGCCTTACGATAGAACTGATACGCTCCGCAAGCACCGTAAGTTCCGCTGGGTCAAGCACTACGTTCGCGTCCGGCGGCAGCCCCAACATGATCTTGAACGAATCCAGCCGTCGCCCGAGGTTGGCCTGCGCCTGGATCCAGCGATCACGTGCACGCAGTTCCTGTTGCACCGACTGGTCCACCTGGATCTCCGGCAGCCTGCCGGCGTCGGCCTGCCTCCTGGCGCGGCGGGTGGAGGCGATTGCCCGGCGATACGCGGCCTCGGCATTGCGAATCTGGTCGTATTGCGAGAGTACCTGGTAGTACTGCGAGGCTACGTTGAACGCGAAGTCACGCTTGTACTGCTCAAACTCCATCAGGCTGTAGAGCAGGTTGCGCTCCGCCTGCCGCAACGGCTCAAGGACAACGTCTGACCCACCATTTCGCAGCAGCGGGATGGTGATCCCGGCATTCCACGACATGCCGTAGTTTGAATCGTGCGACCCGGTGAGAAGCTTGACCACGTCGAAGGTGACGCCTCCCAGGAAGGTCATTCCATTGCTGACTCGCCGGCTCAGAGAAAGGTTCGTCGTCCCGGTCAGGGAGTTAACCGGATCGGCCTGCCCGACTCCCTGGTTGCTCTGGATCGATCCCTGGCTGCTGTTGGCAAAGGTCAGGCGAAAGTCATCGCGCGCCAGGTCCAGCGCGAGGGCCGCCAGGAAAATGGCCTCTTTCCTCTGCTGGTATTCGCGGCTGTTGGAGGCGCCCACCTTCAGCGCATCCTCGAGGCTAAGACGAAGCGGTGTGGGAGTCGATGGAGTGTATGCCAGCACGGTAGCCATCGACTCGCTGGCCGCGTCATTGGATGCGGAAGGTATCGCACCGCCATCGGCTTGCCCGCTCCCGAGTTGGTCGTCCGGCAGGGCTGCCGGAAAGGCCTGCGGCAACGTCGTGGGCTGAGTGGAGGGCTTCTCGGGAGCCTTCTCCGGCCATTTCTTCGGGTAATCAACATCATGGCTGGAAAGTGACGCATCAGAAGAGCGCACCAGCCCCTGGTTGATCATCAGTTCGCGTCGCAGAGTGTCGGCCGGCCTTTCGATAGTGAAATGTTGAGGATAGCCCAACTGCTGCTGCTTCTCGCTGATTGCCTCCAGGGCAGCGGCATCGGCTTCCTTACGATGGAGGCGCGCCGACTTGCACCCGTCGGCCAGCGCGGCGACGACAGCAAGACACAGCACTTTGGCAATTGCACGACGTGAAAGCGAATGCGGCATATTTACCTACACTACAATGCATAACGTCTGGCCGTTTAAGTTATTGCAGCCTGCGAGCTCTATATGCATGGTGGAAAGACAAGCCCGCCGCATATACCCTACCGCATAACTTGGAAGGAGTGTTAATGTCGTCATCGCTGAAGCGTATCCTCGTCACAGGTGGCGCCGGTTTTCTCGGCTCTCACCTGTGCGACAGGCTGGTTAGCCAGGGACATGACGTTATCTGTCTGGATAACTTGTTCACCAGCCAGAAGACCAATATACGACATCTGCTGGGTAAACCCAATTTTGAGTTCATCCGCCACGACATCACACACCCGATCTGGCTTGAAGTGGACGAGATCTATAATCTAGCCTGTCCTGCCTCGCCGGTACATTATCAACACAATGCAGTGCAGACCATCAAGACCAACGTGATGGGAGCGCTCAACGTCCTGGGCCTGGCCAAGCGCG
This sequence comes from Planctomycetota bacterium, assembly GCA_029777755.1. Lineage (GTDB taxonomy): Bacteria > Planctomycetota > Phycisphaerae > Tepidisphaerales > Tepidisphaeraceae > CAIQIQ01. The sequence continues at coordinate 1,889 of JAKORQ010000402.1, read as the reverse complement.
TGGGAGCGAGGGTTCTGCAGGCCTCAACCAGCGAGATCTATGGCGAGCCGACCGTTCACCCTCAGCCAGAGAGCTACTGGGGCAACGTAAACCCTATCGGCATCCGCTCCTGCTACGACGAGGGCAAGCGCTGCGCTGAAACGCTGTTTTTCGACTACCACCGGATGCACCGTCTGGACATCCGCGTTATCCGAATCTTCAACACCTACGGCCCGCGTATGCATCCATACGACGGGCGAGTGGTCTCCAACTTCATCGTGCAGGCACTGACTGGCCAGGACCTGACCATATACGGCGACGGCCAGCAGACTCGCTCCTTCTGCTTCGTGGATGACCTGATCGACGGCATGATGCAGATGATGAACAACAACGAAGGGTTCATTGGCCCGGTCAACCTGGGCAACCCCGGTGAGTTCACCATGAAGCAGCTTGCCGAGCTGGTGCTTGAACTGACCGGCTCCACCAGCAAGATCGTCTACCTGCCCCGGCCATCGGATGATCCTACTCAGCGCCGCCCGGACATCGCGCTGGCCCGCGAAAAGCTCAAGTGGGAGCCGAAGGTGCCGCTGCGTGATGGCCTGGCAAAGACTATCGAATACTTCAAGCAGATAAATCTTGCTGATTTCCGCCGGCCGACAGCTAGCACTGCTCACTCGCGCATGGGACTCTGATTTTGTTGTCAGCCACGAGAAGCATCTATGACCAAGGACAGCCGGCCATCGATCTCGACACTACTGATCCTGCTGGGAATCTTCCTGCTTCTCGGCTACGAACTGTCGAAATGGTCTGTCACCTGGTTCCGCACGCCGCCTGAGGAGCAGCGAGTTGTCACCCCGCGCGGCGACCTGGCGGAGGATGAGAAGGCCACCATTGAGCTGTTCAAGCGTGCCTCTCCCAGCGTCGTTTACATAACCACCGTTGCCACCGGCATCGACCTGCGCACCATGAATGTGCTGGAAATGCCACGCGGCACCGGGTCAGGGTTCATCTGGGACGACGCTGGAGACATCGTCACCAACTTCCACGTGCTGGCCGGCGCCGGCGTGTCGGGCGCCAAGGTCACGCTGGCTAATCACAAGACATACGATGCAGTCGTCGTTGGAGTGGCGCCGGAGTATGACCTGGCCGTGCTCCGCATAAATGCCCCGAAGGAGGAACTGGTGCCGATCGTGGTGGGATCCAGCGAGGATCTTCAGGTCGGGCAGAAGGTCTTCGCCATCGGCAACCCATTCGGGCTCGACCAGACCCTCACGACCGGAGTGATCTCCGCGCTGGGGCGGACGATCCTTTCCCCATCCCCCTCTCGAGCGCCGATCACCAACGTCATCCAGACAGATGCGGCCATCAACCCGGGCAACTCCGGCGGGCCTCTGCTTGACTCGGCCGGGCGACTGATCGGCGTAAACACCCAGATTGTCGATCGCCCGGACTACGCCGGAGGAATTGGCTTTGCCATCCCCGTGGATACCGTGAACCGCATAGTCACGCAGTTGATCGCCACCGGGCGGGTCGCCAAGCCTTACCTGGGTATTCACACCATCGAATCGGTATCGCAAAACCTGACCCGTCGGCTGGGCGTTCGCGGTGTGCTGGTGATTGATGTTGAGCCAGGCTCACCAGCCGCCGAGGCGGGAATCCGCCCAACCCGCCGACTGCCCGACGGCAGCTACGTCTGGGGCGACATCATCGTCCGCGTCGCCGGGCAGGATGTGAGCGACATCGAGGAGATCCATCGGGTCGTGCAGGTGCAGCAGATCGGCAGCACCATACAGGTCGAGGTGCTCCGTCCCGATGGAGTCGTCTCGCTGGATGTTCGCCTGACAGAGCGGCGCTAGGGCTACTGAACTTAAAGGGGAGCGGCTCGTCCTCAAGCCGCGGCATGCCGCGGG
>JAKORQ010000035.1 GCA_029777755.1 Planctomycetota bacterium | reverse complement strand
GGTTGCCACCAACCCCAATGACGAGATTGAGCCGGCCCCGGATGTGTTGCAGCAGTATGAGGGGCGCTATTTCGCGGCGGTTTGCGATCTTCTTTCGGGCAATGTCGCCGAGACGGAAAAGAGCATTGCATCGCTGGAGCAGTGGCAGGGCGCCAACCTGCCGCAGGACAAGGCGGTGATCGATGGCGCAAAGGCTTCGCTGGCGATGCTCAAGTACCGCCTGGAGCTGGTCAAGGCCGACAAGGCGGCCGATGATGCAGCGCGCAAGAGCGCACAGGATCGCGCCAATGCGGTTCTGCAGAACCTGGCGCAGGAGCGGCCTGACCTGCGCGGCGTGATCTTCGAGCAACTGGTGAAGTCGGTGCCCGATTCCGCGCCGGTGAACACGCTGGACACCATGATGCTCAAGGCGATCGTGCAGCAGGGTGTCGGCGAGCAGATGAAGAGCGATCCTGCCGAGATGGACAAAAAGGTGCTGCAGCGGGCGGTGGAGGCTTGCCGCGAGATACTCGCCCGCAAGGGCCAGCCGGGCACCGATGCCGAGGTGGTCGATGATGTGGCGATCGTCCTGCCGCAGTTGCTTGAGAAGCTGGCGATGGATGTCGATGCCGCCAAGGCTTATCTCGATTACGTGCAAACAAGCAAGAACGAAGTGAATCGCCCGGCGGCCATGCAGAACGCGCTGGCGGCGATTGGCCGGATAAAGAACGCTGACCCCGAGTCCGCGGAAGCCGAGCAACTGCTCGACCGGGCCTTGCCGCTTGCCGTCCATGAGTTCGGGCACCGGCAGCTTGCCTACACGCTGGGGCGACGCCTCCAGAGGCATGGCAAGTATGCCGAGGCGATAGCGGCGTATTCCATGGTGCCGCGCAATGACCAGCGGGCGCTGGTGGCTGACTTCTTCCGCATGCAGTCCATGAAGCAGCAGATCGACGCGGCCGGCAATTCGATGACCTCTGATGCGAAGAACAAGCAGATTTCCCAGCTCAAGCAGACCGCCGAGGAGTTGCAGAAGTCGGCGGCGGCTGCCCGTCAAACTGCCTCCGCTACCGACGACAAGAATCGCTTTGGCCTGATCGAGGCGCGGGCGCGACTGATGAGCGCAACGCTGGCGAAGGACACCGACCCGGCTCGCGCCGTGCAGATCCTTGAGGGATTTGAGCGGTCGATCGCCTCTCTCCCGGGCGCTGATGATCTGGAGGCCGAAGCGCTGTTTTTGAGGGTCAATTCGCTGATGGCGCTGGGCCAGAACACCCAGGCCACCGAGTACCTGCTGCAGCTTCTGCAGACCAAGGCCGGAGACAAGGGCGCGACGATCATCTTCAACCTGCTCACCAAGCTGGATGCGGATCTGGAGGTTGCCCGGCGGGCCAACGATTCAGCGCGGGTCAAGAGCCTGTTGGATGCCCGTGCAGCGCTGTCCGGGCCGCTGGTTGCCTGGGCGCGTGACAACAAGGATGAGAGAATTCGCAAGTACACCTATCAGTACATGGTGTTTGATGCCGCTACCAAGCAGCAGGCGGCCATGGCCGAGACGGATGTGCAGAAGCGCGTGGCCGGTCTGCGTGAGGCGCTGGCTCTCTATGACAGGCTGCTCTCGGGAGAAGGCATAAGAATGTGGGCCGCGACCGTCGATCCTGAGAAGGTGGATGTGAACTTCGGTGATGTCACGGTGCTGTTCGCCAAGGCGCAGATACTGTTCGAGCTGGCCGAGTACAGGGAGGCAGCGCAGCGCTTCGGGAGGTTGCTGGAGGAGCGCAAGCTCGGCATGCCGCGCATCATCAAGGTGGAAGATGGTGAGGTTGTCAGCGAGGACAATCCCAAGTACTGGGAGGCCACGCTGAAGCTGTACCTCTCCAACGTCGAGCTGGCCAAAAGCCCGGGTACTCCCAACGGGACACAGCTCCTGGAGGAGACGAAAAATGGCCTGAAGCGCCTGTACATCCGCGAGGGTGATGCGGTGGGCGGCGACCGGTGGAAGGACGAGTTCAACAAGCTCCGCCGGGAACTGATCCCCGACTTCGAGCTTCCGCAGTAAAGAACTTGGACAAGAAACAGCCAAGGTGGATCTGTGCGGGCAAGCGATGGCTAACTTGCCCGCATTTTTCATGGTTTAGTGTTTACATGCGCTTGTACCAGCCTACGGGGCAGGTATCTTTGTCCAGATGTCCAGTTTATCTGGGGCGTGCCAACGCCGAACTGGGCTAACAGGGCTCTATGGGACAATGGAGGGCACTTCTGCATGAAGATCGCTTCCAAGGCGCTTGCTGCCGCCGCGCTCGCAGCACTACCGGGCTTGGTTCAAGCATCCGATCTGTTTCAGGTGACGGCCATCACGACCAGCGGCGCACCGCTGACGATATCGGCCGGCGGGGAGAATATGCCTGACCTGATCGAGAATGTCATCAACACGCAGGGTGATTTCGCGCAGCTTGGCTCGCGCGATTTCTCCGGCACGCTCACCTATGCAGGCGTGCCAAACGCGATGATTGTCGATGTGAACGCCGAGGGAACGCAGGCGGTGTTGCGGATTCCGTCCACCGGCCTGGTGAAGGTGTTCAACGCCGCTAACCGCGAGGATCTGGAAGACCAGGTGGTCGACTGGATCAAGGAGGATGGCTCAAGCGAATACGCCAAGTTTTTAAGGGAGATCGAGAAGGAGAGTCTCGTGGGCGTGGTGGATGGCAACCCCAGCTCCGCCACCGCCTTCATGGCCAACCACATCTTCGATCGCTACGCGCTGCATAACGTGGCTACCCTGGCTCGCCCGGAGTATGTCCAGGCGGGACCGGGATCGGCCATCCGCCTGGAGGGCGGCTTCAGCACCATCGAGACCGACCATGGTGATGGCACATCCGCCAATCTCTCGCTGGGCACGGGCATCCCTTCAGCGAGTCGGTGGCGCTCGAATCCTCGATGGCGTTCATGTATCGCGACATCGAAGGCTCCGAGTCATATGTGCTCGGTGTTCAACTGGGGCTCCCCATCGCCATCGTTCGCCCCAGTGAGGAAAATGGCCTGCAATGGCGGGTGACGCCCTTCATCTTCGCTGCCGGCGCGGGCTCAATCGAGTATGCGTCTGGCGCGGTCATGTACGGCGGCGGCATCTCCAACATGGTCTCGTATCGCCTGGGAAACCTGATCCTCTCGATGGGCAACCAGATCACTCTCTTTGAGAGCAGTGAACTTAGCTACGGCGACTATTCCTGGGATGCCGACATCAGCCAGCAGCTCCTGAGCAACGGTATCAAGGCGACGTATTTCATCAGCGAGCAGGTGTTCGTCGACGGCTCAATCACACATCACAATTACCTGGATGATGCGGCGGTTGAGGACTGGTTCAGCCCCGCCGCCGGCGTGGGCTGGGCATTCAATGATGCCTCTGGCCTGCGCCTGGGATATCGCGCCGACATTGGCGACGACTACACCAGCCACGGCGGAACACTGCTTCTCTATTTCGGATGGTGATCCGCAACATGACAGGGATGTCGAGCGCCCCGGTGCATCGCGCCGGGGCGTCTTTACTTCATCAAGAGCGCCTGGACCAGATGGCGTAACCCTGCATCGCCAGGTCAAGTGCGGCCTGGGTCATCTCCTCGTTCCGGCGAACGGTGGCGTTGCGGCGCAGTTCGGTGTCGATCTGCTCTGAAAGCTGGGCGTACTGCTGCGCCTCAAGCTTTCGACGGATCTCGGCCTGTACGGCCGGGTCCTCGAACGGCCTTACTATGTTGTCCGTGCGCTTCTCCACGCGGGCGATATAAAAGGCGCCGGAATCCTCGATGATCGGCGTTATCGACCCGACGGGCGTCTCCCATAGCACGCGCTCGACCTCCTCAAGGCGGTAGGCGCCTTTCTGGATCGGCGTCTCCAGGCCGCCGGAGCGGGCAAGGCGATCGTCATGGTTCATCATTCGCGCGACCGCCTCGAAATCGGCGGCGGCCGCCCGCTCGGCCACTTCCTGGGCACGCTGCCTGGCCGCCTCACGTCCGCCGCTGTAGCTTGGGTCAATCTTGATCAGGCGGAAGGTGACTTCACCACGCTGGGTGAACTCGCGCTCAACGTTCATGTTGTAATAGGCCCGCAGGTCATCAGCCGACACCTGTATTCGCGGGTAGACCTTGCGCGAATAGAAGATGCGGGTCATGATGGTGCGATACTCTTCGTAGACCAGTTCCTCGAAGTCATCGCCGTTGGCGGCCGCCTTGCGCCGTGCCAGCTCGATGGAGCCGCCGGCCTCTGTGATCTTGCGCGTGCGAAACTGCATGGTGAGAAACTCGGCCAGGCGGCGATCGTCATCGCTCAATGCCCTCTCCGCGGCGGCGAAGCGCAATTCATCTCTCTCAAGGCCCTCGATGGCCTGGCGAATCTCGGCGGCCGCGAACCTGCGGAACTCCTCCGGGCCAAGCTCCAGTGCCCGGGTGGCCAGTTCGCTGCGCAACAGGCGCAAGACACGATTGGCGAAGATCGGCCGGCCATTGACCTCTGAAACCACGCCGCCGATGGTCTGATACTGCCCCGGCGCGATCATCAGTGGTATGTGCTCCGCATCGGATGCTGGCTCGATGGCCGCTTCCTGCGTGGTCGGTGCGGTTTCAGCGGGCAGCCCCGAAGGCGCGGGTACGGAAGGTTGCGCGACCAATGGGGGTGGCGTTGGTTGTGTGGTTTGGCCGGCGTCCCTGGCGACAAAGGCGCTGGGCAGCAGGGGAGCTTTTACCCTCGATTCGCGGCATCCGCCGATCAGGACAAACCCGGCGGCGACACCCGCGACAAACGCAACTCGTGGCTTGCAGTGCATCGGTGGGTATTCTAGCGGCCGGCGCAATGTTGGCCATCAGCGAACTTGCTGTCGCACGCGGGCACGCTGGGCGGCTTTCTGGTCGGCCGCCGCGAGCTTGGGATGGAGCCTGGGCTGACGGATGGCGACAGATCTCCGCTCATGCTGCTGCAGGATCCAGGGATACTCCCGCCAGTGATGGCGATAGTGCAGCCCCAGGTGCCAACAGAAGGCATAGGCGAAGTAGATGCCGCACATCAGGGAGGGAATCGCCACGTATGGCGCGGCGATCATCGAGCCGCCGCCGAGCACCATGATCGATAGTGAGATCATCCCGAGCAGGTAGCTTGCGGAGGCGATGAGCCACTCGATGCAGAGTAGAGGATAGCGCCAACTGAAGGTGCCGATCAGCTTGAGGATGCGATCCGGGCGGAGATTCAGGATGGTGCCGCTGGTGCAGACGGTCAGGAAGACCGCTGGCAGTAGCACGGATCCTGCCAGGTAGAACCCCAGCAGCCACGGCCCGGCGACAGGAAATGGCAGGTCATCACCATGGGCCGCAGCGCGGTGGTTGGCAGTAAGTATCACGATGGCAGGCCAGTAGCACAGCAGCAGGGAAAGAGCGCAGCGTACGGCTGGGGCGAAGAAGTCTTCGTAAAGATTCACATTGCGCAATGGCCGGGGCAGTTCATCATGCTCGCCGGGCCCGAGTTCCTCCAGGGCGATTGCGTAGGTGCCGGCGATGAACATCGCCAGCAGTATCGGGGCAAAGAAGACAAGCGGTAGGAAGTAAGCTACCACGGCCGCCACCGGGAGCAGGACGTGGGCCACCAACATGATGAACATCACCACCAGGTTCACGGGAAGAAAAAGCGAGGCAAAGACGCCGTGGCCGTGCGGGGTGTTGTCCAGGGATTCGCGCGTGAGGCTGTAGTCGATGACCTGCTTTGCCACGGGGATCGCCTCCGCGGGCGCTGGTGCGGGCTGCTCCGGCTCGTGCAGATCCAGCGCCTCGATGAGCTCGCCGGTTTCCGGGTCGTACTTGAGCTTGACTGAGCTGATGGGCTCGGGGTCTGGTTCAGGGTCGGCCAGCGGGATAGGCTCAACCGGCCCGCGCAGGTCGATCTCGGTGCCATCGGCGTCAATGTTGGGTAGATCTCCCAGCCGGGGAACGTCGACCAACAGGCCACATGCCGGGCACTGCACGCTCAGTCCGGCCTTGTCGTCCGGTAGCTCAAGAGCATGCCTGCAGCGACACGGGATCCTGATCATCGCCAGCCTTCCTCTACATAGTATAACCAGGGCGGAGAGGCCGCTTCAGGGTTGTCACGGTACAAATCGCTTATAGCCAAAGCTTGCCTACTGTTAGTGATGGCGCAAGAGCGGGCTGCTGTCTCTTGACTCTCGGTAAGGACACCGTTTCAATACCGCCACTTCCGCCCGATGTAGGGTGGAGGGGCACTTGACATTTGGACTGTCAGGAAATAAGTGGGGCTATGATCATGACTACGCAAATCCGACGCAACAGGCTGGCAAGACTCTTCGGGATTGAGGTGGCGGGAGCAGACGCTTCCACTTCCGACATTTTCACCAATCCTTTCGCAGGGTTTGTCGATGACATGCTCCTTCCCGAGAACGCCAAGCGCCGGAAGCGCGAGGAGCCTGAGGAGGAAGAGCTCGAAGACGACTTTGAGGAAGAGGAAGAAGAAGAGCTGGAAGACGAGGACGAGGACGTCTTTGAGGACGAGGACGAGGAGCCCCTCGACGAGGACGACGAAGACGATGACGACTTCGACGATGACGAGGACGACGACTTCGACGACGATGACGACTTCGATGACGACGACTTCGACGATGAGGACGACGAAGACGACGATGACTATGACGATGATGACGACGACTACGATGACGATGACTTCGATGACGACGATGATTAATCGCTAGAGCGTCCTCAGTCGCGGGAAGAAAATAGGATGGCCGGTTCACCAGATGTGTAACCGGCCATTTTTCGTTTGGGTTTCCGCTTAAGTGGATCAGAAGATCGCCTGACGCAGCTTCCTGTCGGAACAGCGCACGGCGCGGATGAATGCGTTGAGCTTCTCAAGGCTCTTGCGTCCCTTGGTTTCCTCCACTCCGCTGGAGACATCCACTGCGTATGGCCGGAGCATCTCCACGACACCGCCAACGTTGGAGGGGGTGAGTCCGCCGGCGAGGATCATGGGGGGCAGGCCCTCAAGTTCACCGCTTTCCTGGATCTCACGGATCTGCTGCCAGTCGTTCTCCACGCCGCTGCCGCCCTTGGCTGCCACCCATCCGGTCTCGAACACCAGGCCCTTGAGGTTCGAGAGACCGTCGGCCAGGGCCTTTCTCCAGGGCTCGAGGATGCTGTTGAGCTTACCCGGCTTGACGTGGATGGCCTTGATTACGTCGTAGCCCTCAAGCTTGCGGATGTCCTCGGGGGATTCATGCCCGTGCAACTGGAGGCAGCGAAGTTTCAGCCGGCCGGCAACAGCGAGGATGTTCTCCACCGGGGCGTCGAGAAACAGTCCCACTGGCACTGCAAACGGCGGGAGAGCCCTTGTGATCTCCTCGGCCTTGATGATCGACACGCCACGGGCGGCCGGCGGATGGAAGATCAGCCCGATCGCATCCGCCCCGGCTTCGCATGCCATCACGGCATCGCTGGGGTTGGTGATTCCACAGATCTTGACTCTAGTTCGCATCTGCCCTGAGTGTACGGGATGACGAGCAGAGCGCGAAGCTGTGAATAGTTGAGCATGCTGCCTCTATCACTGTGAAATGTCACTCGTCAGTGCGCGAGTTCGCACCAGTTCCAGGACGCGGCTTGTCGCATCCTGCAGTTCATGCCGGCCGACGATGAAGACGTTGTTGTGGTTGGCCCGCTCTATCGGTACGTACTCGACGTGGGTGGTGGTCGGGGCGGCATCGCGAAGATCGGCCGCCAGGCGAAAGGGGACGATCTCATCATCTGTTCCATGCGCGATGACAATGGGCATGCGCATTCCGCCGAGTTTGCGGATGTTGCGGAAGTGGTGCCTGATGGAGATGGACGTGGGGCAGTAGGGAAGGTAGTGGCATGCCATCTCGGCCATGGAGGTGAAGGTGGAGACGGTGATCAGTCCCGCGGCCGGCCGACGGCTGGCCAGGTCGATCGCCACCGCACCGCCCATCGACCATCCAACCAGCACGATCTGCCGCTGGTCAACCTGCGGATGAGACGCCGCGTAGTCCCAGAGGGCGCTGGCTGCGTGATACAGTCCCGCTTCCGAGGGACTGCCTTCACTTCTGCCGTAGCCGGGGTAGTCCACCACGAATACGTTCGCGCCGCAGCTCTGCAGCATTTCGATCTCGATCGTCGAGTAACCCACCTGCGATCCGTTGCCATAGAAGAACAGCACGGTGGGCGCCTTTTCGCCGGGTCGGAGATCGTTGGCAGGGCAAAATACCCCCCACAGCCTGTTCCCGTCGGCCGAGGTGATGGTAAATGGCTCAGCGCCGGACAGCGCGGTCCCCTTGGCAGTTGGCGCCATCGAGCCGGGGAAGATGAACTGCCGCTGCCCGAGGAACAGGAGAAGATTCAGCAGGAGATAGCCCACACAGACGGCGCGGATCGCGCGGATGAGGCGTTTCTTCCATGCCGGCCGGGCAGCGGCAGCCGGTTGTACTTCATGGTTGGTTGCGGAATCCGCGGACATCGAGCGCTCCTCTTGCGTCGATGGTAACCGTTATTGCTCCGCAATCGCCAGTCCGCAGCAGGGGATATCTCGAACCTACCAGGTTAACAAACCTCTGCTGTGTTCCGGAAAGCCGCGATGAACTGGAGCATATGATCAAGCTGGGGCGAACGGCGACGAGTAGCGCACCGGTGTTCTTCTCGATCGATCCATGGTGGGGCGCTATCAGTACATCCGACGCAATGTGCCTGCCGCTGCGGAGCAGGGCGTCGATGCCATCCTCCTCAATGTCGCCGGTGAAAAGGATGGACCTGCCGGCATACTGCAGCCGCAGCACAATTGACGAATCGTTGTCGTTGCTGAAGCTGGCTGATGGCCCCAGTACCTCGAACTCAACTCCCTTGGCGAGCTCCAGTACTTTCCCCAATGGCAGCGTGCGATGGACCTGCGGCGAGTATGCCGACACGATATCCGGCAACGCCAGATCGTGATCAGAGTCAGAGTGAGTGATGATGACGGCATCCACTTTTCGGAGGCCGCGTTCCCGCAGGAATGGCTGGATCGTTCGGCCAAACAGGTCTCTCTGTCGCGCTGCCCCGCAGTCGATGAATATCACCTCTCCGCCGGGACATTCAACGACGGTGCAGTTTCCGTTGCCCACACTAAGGAAGGTGATGCGCGTCTGGTCGCCTCGACTATCAGGCAGGAGCGGGCCGAGCGAGAAGACGATGACCGCGGCACATGGGGCGATCCAGCGATGGCGCCAACGGGAGATAGGGCGAACCAGTGGCAGCGCGATCAATGCGCAGTAAAGCGCGATCAGCCACTGCGGCACAGCGCCAATACCTACCTCGGCCCCCGGCAGTCTTGCCAGTACGCCGACCATGTAGCGCATGGCGGAGGTTGCGGCCTCGGTTGGGACTGCCAGCAACTCACCGGCTGACGCGAACAGGCTGCACACCGCGATCTTGAGCAGGCCGGCGATCAGTGCCGTGGTGACAAACGGCGCCAGCAGAATGCTGCCGGGGATCGCCCAGGGGTTGACCTGGCGGAAATGGATGGCGACCAGCGGCAACGACACGCAGTATGCGACAATACCGGCCGACAGCGCCTGCACGAGGCAGCGCGCCGTCCAGTGCCACATCGCTGCGATCCCGCGCGGCGGGCGGATAATCCTCGCGATGCGATCGTGCTCGTTCTCAAAACTCCAGAACCATGCGTTAACTCGCCGCGTGAACAGCATCAGTGCCGCCACCGCGCCGAAACTGAGCTGAAATCCCGGGCTGGTGAGATCCATCGGGCAGTACAGCAACATCAGCAGCACCACCACGAAGAGGCATTGCAGCGGATCGGTGTTGCGCCGCAGCAGGATGGAGGTGGCAAGTGCCATGCACAGCAGCACCGAACGCACTACCGGGGGCGATGGCCTGGCGAGGCTGGCATATCCAATTGCGAAAACGGTCGCGACTATCAGCACCGTGCGCGGATGCAGCATGGCGCATCGGCCGATCAGCAGCAGAAACCCGGTGAGGATGGCGATGTGCGTGCCGCTGATACTCAGGTGGTGGGCGGTGCCACTTGCGCGGAAATCGGCCCATGCCTGCTCCAGTACATCGCTGCTGTCGCCAAGCAGCAGGGCCATGGCCAGGGCACGGTTCTCCTCACCTGCAAATCCGCTGGCCAGGGCCTTGCGCACATGCGCCTTGGCGCGCCAGAATATGTTCATGTTGGCCGGCGTCAGCGGGCGAACCGTTTCCCAGTGGGCCACCGATAGCCGCATGAAGATGCTTTCGCGGGCGAAGTGAGTCTGCCAGTCATATTCACCGGGGTTGGCCGGCGGCGCGATACGGGAAAGGTTTCCAATGGCAGCGAACTCCTGCCCGGGTGACAGCTCCAGTTCTCCCGCAGGCTCGACGCGCAGGAGAAACTCGCCACTGGCCGGCTGCCACGTTCCACGGTCCTCGATAGCGATGAGTCTTGCCCGCGCCGCCAGCGACTCTGTTCCCCTGATCACGCCGGCCCGCCTGGATGGCTGATCCTCAATGCTCGCCTTTACACGAACGAGAGTTGGTCGCTCGCCGAGTCGATGGAGGATGTTTCCCGGCGGCGCGTAGTACCGATGTATCTGCGCCCAGCTCAAGCCGGCGAGGGTCAGTGCCATCCAGAGCAGCGGGATTGCCACCAGGCGGAAGCGGACGCAGCAGATCGCGATGATTGCGAGAGCGACGGCCGCGATCGCATAGCTGCCAGACGACAGGGGCGCAAGGCGGTAAAGCGCAATGCCGCTACCGAGTGCCAGCGATATCCAGAGCGCCGGCCGCGCCGGGGCACCGCGCCGAGGGGTGCTATCGAACCAGTCTCCTTCGCCTCTCAGGATGCGCTCCTGTTACGGCAGGCAGAATATCGGCGCTTCTGCCGCTAGCAAGATCCTTTCAGGAACGCTTGGCCGAGTAATATGCTTCTGCGCGAAAGCCTTGCTCACGAACCCTGGCGACGATCGCGTCAAGGGTCGAGTTGCTGGCCGGAGCGATGTTGCTC
>JAKORQ010000401.1 GCA_029777755.1 Planctomycetota bacterium | reverse complement strand
CCGCGGCTCGATGGCCTTCCATCCTCTTTTGGCTGACCATCGCGGCGCTGCTGGTCTACCGCCCGCTCTATACGCTGGGGATTCCTTTCTCTTGCTTCTCGCATGCCCAGTACGACGACGGGATCTTCCTCCGTTCTGCAATAGCGCTTCGCGAGGGGCACTGGCTGGGTGCGTACGACCCGCTCACGCTGTGCAAGGGGCCGTTTTATCCCATGTTCGTGGCGCTGGTGAGCTGGATACCTTTGCCTCTCACGCTGCTTGAGCAGGGCTTCTATTCGGTCATCGCCCTCATTGCCGCGTGGTCGGTTCGGCCGGCCATCTCCAACCGCTGGCTGCTGCTGGCCGGGTTTGCCCTGCTGGTTATCAATCCCTATAGCTGGGGCGCGCTGCCGGCGCGGCTGACGCGCGACCCGATGGCCGCGCAGCTCTCGCTGCTCACGGCGGCGGGCGTGATCGGGATGATCCTGCGGATGAACGGCCGGTGGCACGGTCTGCTTACCTGGGCAGCTCTCGCCGGGGCGGCCGGCGCTGCCTGCTGGATGACGCGCGAGGAGGGAATCTGGATCATCGGGCCGCTGGCTCTGCTGCTGGTGATCGCGGCGGCGACTTATCTGTATCAGCGCAAAGGCTGCATATGGCACGCCAGCATTGCCATCGTCGCACCGGCGGTCATCGGATCAGGACTTGTGCTGAGCGTATGCGCACAGAACTTCCGGCACTATGGAGTCTTCGCGATCGTCGATCTGAAGACGCAGGAGTTCAGGGACGCCTATGGGGCACTGCTGCGGGTAGGGGAGAAGCACTATCGCCATCACGTGCCGGTGCCGCGCGATGCGCGCCTGGCGATGTACGATGTCAGCCCGACATTCCGCAAGCTCCAGCCGCTGCTGGAAGGGGAGCTTGGCGAGCATTGGACGAGGCACAGGCAGATGCCGCATCCTCAGGATATGCAGGGCGGGTGGTTCGTCTGGGCGTTTCGCGAGGCCGCCCAACTCGCATCCGGGGTCGTCGGCGCCCCTCCCCTGGAGATGTACCGCAAGATCGCCGATGAAGTGAACGCGGCGTGCGATGCGGGGACAATCCCCGGCGGCAAGAAACGCTCGACGCTGGTGACGCCGCTGAACAGGGCGGAGGTCGGCGAGCTGTTCGGCTCATTCGCCGCCAATCTCTGGGATACTGTCACCTGGCCGAGGTATCGCGGCGACACCATCAGCGCGGATGATTCATCCGATGGCGCTCTACGCACGCGCCAGCTCGTGCATATGCCGCTCACCGGTCCGCATAATCTGCACATGGTCGAGGGCTGGGCCTGCGCCGCTGACGGGCCGATCACCCTTGCTGTCTTGCGCAAGGATGGAACGCGGGGGAAGTTCAAGCCGCAGTGGCTCTTCAGCCCGGACGTGGCCGAGTATCTGCGCAACGACGGGAAGGATTGGCCGACCGCCGAGCAGTGCCGCTTCATCCATCCCACCTCGCGGCATGCCACGCACCTTCTGATCTTTGACGGCGATCAGCAGATCGCCCAAGTGCCTCTGCGTGGCGAGAATCGAATGCTGCTGGAAGAAAAAGTGGCGGCCAGCATCGACTCGATATCGGAAGATCCCATCCCGCCAGTTCCTGGGCACAAGCGGGCGCTCAAGCTGACGATCGACACGGTCTACTGCTACCTGGCGAGCGTGCTTTCAGTCCTGATGGTGGGATGGGTTGCCGTGGCGGCGGCCACCATGCGTCGCACCTTCCTTTGGCTGTGCATGAGCGCTGCGCTTCTTGGTGCGATAGTCCTGCGGTCGGCACTGCTGGCGTACCTGGATGCCACCACCTATGAGATCTACGAGCAGCGCTACGTCGAGGCCAGCTTCACCGTGATGGCGTTCGCCATCTTCATCTCCATGTGTGGCCTGTGGCGGTATCTGCAGGCGAGGCGGCAGGAGAAGTCACAACCCGATCAGGCACCTGCGCTTCACAGTTGAGCAGGGCATCCATCGACATCGCGGCATGGCACAAAAACAGGCCCGGGAGGCTTTCCCGGGCCTGTCGCACGTCGCAGCTCACACCCTTTGGAGCTTTACTTTTTCACTTCGTACTCGGCGTCGATGACATCGTCATCCTTCTTGTCGCCACCCGAGCCTGAACCTGGCGCTTCGCCAGCCGCACCGCCCGGGGCCGCGCCGGCCGCTGCCTGCGGGTTGCTCTTGTAGATGGCTTCACCGAGCTTGTAGCCAGCCTGATTGAGGTTGTCGATGGCCTTGCGGATCTGGTCGCGATCCTCGCCCTTCTGGGCCTCCTTCAGGTTGTTGATGGCCGCCTCGATCTCGCCGCGGACGTCGGCAGTGACCTTGTCGCCATGCTCGCGGAGCTGCTTCTCCATGTTGTAGACCAGGGCATCCGCCTGGTTGCGCAGGTCGATCAGCTCCTTGCGCTTGGCGTCCTCGGCCGCGTGGCTCTCGGCTTCCGCCTTCATCTTCTCGATCTCGTCCTTGGACAGGCCGCCGGCGTTCTGCACCGTGATCTTGTTCTCCTTGCCGGTGCCCAGGTCCTTCGCCGACACCGACAGGATGCCGTTCACGTCGATGTTGAACGTCACCTCGATCTGCGGCACGCCGCGCGGAGCCGGGGCAATGCCCTCGAGGTTGAAGGTGCCCAGCAGGCGGTTGTCGCGGGCCATCGGACGCTCGCCCTGCAGTACATTGATCGTCACCGAGGGCTGGTTGTCGGTGGCCGTCGAGAAGATCTCCTTCTTGCTGGTCGGGATGGTGGTATTGCGCGGGATCAGCACCGTCATCACGCCGCCGAGCGTCTCGACACCCAGCGACAGCGGCGTGGCGTCGAGCACGAGAATGTCCTTGACCTCTCCGGTGGCGATGCCACCCTGCACAGCCGCGCCGATCGCCACCACCTCGTCGGGGTTGACCGACTGGTTCGGCTCCTTGTGCGGGAACAGTTCCTTGACCAGGCGCTTCACCAGCGGCACGCGGGTCGAGCCGCCGACCAGCACGACCTCGTCGATCTGGTTCGGCTGCAGCTTGGCGTCGTTGAGGGCGTCGATCACCGGCTGGCGGCACTTCTCCACCAGCGGGCCGATCAACTGCTCAAACTTCGCCCTGGTGATGTTGATTTGCAGGTGCTTGGGACCACTCTGGTCGGCCGTGATGAACGGCAGGTTGACCGTGGTCTCCATGACCGTGGAGAGCTCGATCTTCGCCTTCTCGGCAGCTTCCT
>JAKORQ010000400.1 GCA_029777755.1 Planctomycetota bacterium | reverse complement strand
GGTGATCGGGATTTGCGATTGAATTAGTACAGCGATAAATCAAAGGAAATATCGCAATCAGTTGTTCATCTGTGTTTCCTTCTAAATTGGGTCGCCACGCGGTGATCGTACCAATCTGTCGTTGGGCCGGTCTGTAAGTTGCCCTGCAGGGAACGTACACTTCCTTGCGCATGGGTTCGCTGTTTCTGTTACCGCTGCTGATTCTCGCCAATGCGTTCTTTGTCTCTGGCGAGTACATCGTCATTGCCATTCGCCGGCCGCAGATAGCCGAGATGGAGCGGCGGAAATGGCGGTCGGCCAGCTACATGGCGAAGCTGCGCGCGGACCTGGCCGCCACGCTGGGCGGGATACAGGTCTGCATCACCATGACCAACCTGCTGCTTGGCTGGGTGGGCGAGCCGGCCATGACGCGGATCCTGCTGAAAGTCCTGTCGCCCCTGGAAATGGTGATCCCCGAGATGGTGGCGCGGGGCTTCTCCACCATCTGCGCTTTTGTCATAGTCACCCTGCTGACCGTTATCCTCAGTGAGCTTTTGCCCAAGGCCATGACGCTGCAGCACACGATGCTGATCGCGCGGGTGGTGTCCGGGCCGCTGGTGCTGGTGCTGCACTTCATCCGCCCGCTGGTTTGGGTGATGGATCACTCGGCCAATTTGCTTTCCCGCATGATGGGGCTGGGCGAGGTGAAGATCGAGGATCTGCCGGCCAGCATCGATGAACTCAAGGCCATTGCCCGCGACGCGGGTGAGCGCGGCACGCTCGGCGCCAAGGAACAGACCCTGATCATAAACACGCTCGGGCTATCCAAGATTCGGGCCGAGGATGTGATGATCCCGCGGGTGAAGATCGCCTACCTCGACCTGCAGCGCTCCATGGAACAGAACCGCGAGGTTATGGAACAGTACCTCTACAGCCGCCTGCCGCTGTGCAACGGCAGTGTCGACCGCGTGGTAGGGCTGGTCTATACCAAGGAGTTTCTTGCGGCATACGCCGAGGCCGCCGACACCAGTGTTCTGCAGTTGATCGCCCGACCGGCGGTTTTCGCCCCGTCGACGGTTTCACTGGATCGCCTGCTTGACCTGTTCCTCGAGAAGGACTCGCGCATGATAATACTGGTGGACGAGTACGGCGGTGTGGATGGGCTTGTGACGCTGGCGGACGTCATGCGCCAGCTTCTGCAGGGAGAATGCGATGAAACCAACTAGTGCGATCTCGGCCATGCTGATGCTGCTTATGTCGGCCGCCCTGATCCTGGCGCAGGTTGCAGGCGCAGATCAGCCGGTCGATGCCGCTGGCCCGACCACGGCGGCCGAGGTTGCGCAGGTTCCGGCGGCCATCATCCAGATCGAGGACGAGATCAACGACTACACCCGCGCCGACCTGGTTCGCCGGTTCCGCGAGGCCCGCGAGCTGGGCGCAAAGGCGATTGTCCTTGAGATCAACTCCTATGGCGGCGCGGCGCTGGCAGGACTTGAGACATCGCGCTTCATCAAGCAGCAGAACGACATCAAGGTGATGGCCTTCATCCGCGAGAAGGCGATATCGGCCGGCGCGATGATCGCCGTGGCGTGCGACGGCATATGGATGTCGCCGCACTCGTTCATCGGCGACGCGGGCGTGATCGCGATGGCGCCCGGTGGGGGTATGCAGGAGCTTGGCGAGCTGGAACGAGCCAAGGTTGAAAGCCCGATAGTGGAGGATTTCCGCGACAGCGCCGCCCGCAACGGCTACAGCACATTGCTGCTGGAGTCGATGGTGGTGGTCGGCAGGGAGGTTTACTACATCGAGGATGAGCAGGGGAATCGCCGGTTTGTTGATGGCGATACGTACAAGGAACTGTCCGAGAAGGGATGGAAGCCGGTCATCCCGGACCGCAACCCGATCGACTCGAAGCAGTCGCTGCTGACTCTCAACGCCACGGTCGCCGAGAAGGTCGGCCTGGCGAAAGGAATCGTTCACTCGGCCGAGGAAGTCGCCGAGAAGCTCGGCTGGACGGTGGTGGCGCGCCTGGATCGCACGGCCGGCGATCGCCTGGTGGCGATGCTCTCCAGCATGACGGCGCGGGGGCTGCTGATGACCATCCTGCTCATCTCCATCTACATGGCGGTGCAGTCGCCGGGGATGGGGCTGCCGGAGGCGGCCGCCGCCATTTGCCTGGTTCTGCTGCTGGGCGTGCCGGCGCTTACCGGATATGCCCAGTGGTGGGAGGTTCTGTTGGTGCTGCTGGGATTCGTGCTGCTGGCGGTGGAGATATTCCTGCTGCCTGGGTTTGGCCTGCCGGGGATCACCGGGCTGGTGATGATCATCGCCGGGCTGGTGCTGACCTTTGTGCCTAAGGAGCCGGTGGAGATCCCGGGGATCCTGCCCAGCCTGCAGGGGACATGGGTGGCGCTACAGCAGGGATTCACGGTGGTGATCGTCTCGATGCTGGCGGCGGCCGGGGCATGCTTTGTCATCGCCCGCTTCCTTCCGCGCGTGCCGATGTTCAACCGCCTGATCCTCACCGCTACCGTCGGCGGCGGATATGCCGACTCCGAGCAGGCGCAGGAAGCCCCTGATGCGGTGGCATCCACCACCTGGGTGAAGCTGGGCGACACCGGGACAGCACTGACCGACCTTCGGCCGGGCGGCACCGCGCAGTTCCACGACCCCAATCTGAACGGCCCGCGCAATCTCGACGTGGTATGCGACTCCGGCTTCATCCCCGCCGGAGCGAAGCTGGTCGTCCATGAACTACAGGGGAGCACCGTGGTGGTGCGCAGGATCGGATAGAGGCACGAAGAAAGAAAAAAGAGCGACGAAGCGACGAAGGGACTTCCCGGGCGCAAGAACGCGCAATGGGAAGGGCGGGCCGGACTTTCCCCGATCCAGAGTCTCGCGTCCTACAGGACAAGCCGCTCCACTTTAGATGCAGCAGTTCTAGTTAAGCTTGAAGGAGATGCCTTCCTCTTCCCACTGCTCCACCAGGCGTTTCAGGTCGGAAAGGGTGGCATTGAGCTGGCGGGCGGAATCGACCATCGCCTCGTACAGCTTGGGGTCGTTCACGAGAAGCCCAGCCGTGCCGCGTCCCTGGTCCAGCTTTCGCGCCACCGAGTTCATGGAATCCAGCAGATTGGCAACCTGTGTCAGGCGATCGCCGACCTGCCGGGTGATCTGGTCGATGTTTCCCTGGGTGTTGCGGATGGTGGCGCGAGCCTCGCGAACGGTCTGGGTGGCTTCGCCGGTCAGGCGGTCCAGGCTCTCGCCGGTGCGATCCAGCGTAGCGCTGAACTTCTCCAGGTTGGCGGCGATATTCTTGGCGGTGACAGTGGCCTCGTTGATATTGGTCAGCGACTGCTCGATGTTCTTCTGGAAGTCCTGGTCACCAATCACCTTATGCACGCTCTCGAGGATCTCGCCTGCCCGTGTCGCCTGCACGCTGATGTTGCGCACCGCCTCATCTAGATTGCGCAGCAGGCCGGATTCGCGAAACTCCTGGCTGGTCTTGCGCAGATCATCGGCCAAGGCAGCAAACTCCGGAGGCAGCAGGTCCCAGCGTCCCACCCTGCCGGGCAGTTCGGCCCCGGGCATCAGCCGCCGGCCGGTGGGATTTGGGTCGGTCAGCTCCAGCGATACAGTCGCGCCGCCGCCCACCAGCGCCTGGCGGATGACAGCCTCCACGTTGTCGGGGATGCGGGCGTCGGGGTCGATGGAGAGAGTCAGAACGATGCTGCGCATGTCATCTGACATGCGAATCTTGCGCACCTGCCCCACGTTTACGCCGCGATAGAGCACGGCCGAGCCTTCGCCGACGCCATCAGCGCGGTCGGTGATGACGGTTACGGTGGATTGTCCGTTGGTGAATGGAAGAATCGCCAGCCCGCCAAACTCCAGGAGCATCCAGCCAAGGAGGATCAGCCCCAGCAGCACGGTGGCTCCAACGATCAGGTTTTTTCGCCGATCTGTCATAATGAGCACGCCCAGCGTGCCGAAATCGTTGTATGCCGCGCGGCTTTTGCTTGCAAGGGGCTGTATGCCAACGAACAATGCCTTGCATGCTGTTTTGCGGCAGATCCATCCTACTGGTGCTGGTGACGCTTGTGCTGAGTCTGCCGGCCGAGGCCGCCCGCCCGTCACGCCGCAATGCCGATACCACCGAACGCCGCGACAGCGCCCTGGGCGAGATCATCACCGAGCATTACATCCTGCGGACCGACCTGCCGGAAAGCCAGATTCCGCCCATTCTCAAGCGACTGGAGGCGATGGCGCGGGAGTACCAGCAGCGCACGCGTGAGCTTTCTGATGCTTCCGACCATCGCCGGCTGCCGTTTCATCTGTATTCCGACCTGGAAAGGTATACGTCGGCCGGCGGCACTCGCGGGTCGGCTGGCTTCTACGATGGCGAGCGGCTGCTGGCATACGTTGGTCGGCAGATGGACGCCCGGAGCTGGCACACCATCCAGCATGAGGCGTTTCACCAGTTCCTGGGAGCGAAGCTGGGGCATGAGATTCCCATCTGGCTGAATGAAGGATTGGCCGAGTATTTCGGCGAGAGTTTGTACACAGGCGATGGCTTTGTCTCCGGCCTGACGCCTCCATGGCGCATGAAGCGCGTGAAGGAGACCATCGAGCGGGGGCGATTTTCTTCCCTGCGCGAGCTGCTGGAGCTGTCGCACGCCCAGTGGAACGAGCGGCTGGAGCAGCACAACTACGACATGGCGTGGTCGGTCGTGCAGTTCCTGGCGCACGCCGACAATGGCAGGTACCAGGAGGGATTGTTGCAGTACATCAGGCTTGCTTCGCGCGGCGGCGATCCACTAAGGACATTTGAGGCCACGATCGGGTCGCCTGAGCAGGTCCAGCGGGCCTGGGAGGACTACTG
>JAKORQ010000399.1 GCA_029777755.1 Planctomycetota bacterium | reverse complement strand
CCCAACGACACCGGCTGGGACATCGACCACATCGATGAAGTCTACATGCGCAAACCGCAAAACCACTTCTGGGTTGCGGTGACGCCGCAGGACGAAGTCATCGGCATGCTGGGCGTGCAGCACCATGAGCAGGGCGTTGGTGAGATTCGCCGGCTGCGCGTGGCCGAGGAGCATCGTCGCAAGGGTATCGGCACGGCACTGCTGGAGACCGCTCTGCGCTTCTGCCAGCAGCGCGGAGATGTTAAAGTGACCCTCGACACGGTGATGGACAAGGAAATGGCGATGCCTCTGTTCGAGAAGTTCCATTTCCGCTTCCACAGCTCCAAGCAAATCGGCGACAAGGAGCTGCTTTACTTCTACGTGGATCTGTACAGCAGCGAGAAGAAGATCACCGATGTCAGGAAGTGAAGGGTTAGAGGCTTGCGCGAAATCTGGAAACGGAATGTGGAGGAGATGGCCGAGCTGCTGCCGCGCCTGGGTGCGATGGCGCCGCAGATTGATGCTTTCGCGGGCGCGCTGCTGACGTGCTGGGAAAACGGCGGCAAGGCGATGTTCGCCGGCAATGGAGGCTCGGCCGCCGATGCCATGCACTTTGCCGAGGAACTGATCGTCCGCTTCCACAAGGATCGTCGAGCGCTGGCGGCCGTCAGCCTGTGCGACCCCACGGTTATCACGTGTGCGGCCAACGACTTTGGCTTCGATCAGGTTTTCTCACGCCAGGTTGAGGGCCTCGGCAAGGCCGGCGACATACTGGTGCTGATGAGCACCAGCGGCAACAGCGTAAATCTCGTCAATGCCGCCAACGTGGCCAGGTCGCTGGGCGTCAAGACCGTCGCCATGCTGGGAAAGGATGGCGGGCAGCTCAAGGGGATGTGCGACATTGAGCTGATTGTGCCCTCGAGCATCACGCACCATATCCAGGAAGTTCACAAGATGATCTACCACGCCATCTGCCAGTGGGTGGATCATCAACTGCTCGTGGAAGGAAAGCTGAAGTGAACAAGACAGTAGTACCGCTGTATCCGCAGGAGTACCCCCAGGTCATCCCGGACGACAAAAAGGAAGTGGTGGATGAGGGCGGGCGCATCCGCTATGTTCACTATCCCACGCTGACCGTCTATCTGCCGGAGAAGCCGGCCGGCTGCGGCATTGTCGTGTGCCCCGGCGGCGGCTACTGGCTCCTGGCTGCCAAACACGAGGGCAGGGAGATCGCCGAGATGCTCAACAGCATGGGAGTGGCGGCATTCATCCTGAAGTATCGCCTGCCGCCGGACTATCCCCACCCCATGCCGTTGAATGATGCCCAGCGCGCCATCCGCATGGTGCGGGCCAATGCCGACAAGTGGGGCGTGAAGCCGGATCGCGTCGGCATCCTCGGTTTCTCGGCCGGCGGGCATCTGGCATCCACCGCCGCCACTCACTTTGACTCAGGCCGGCCACATGGCGACGAGATCGATCGGCAGAGCTGTCGGCCGGACTTTGCCGTGCTCTGCTATCCGGTCATTACCTTCACCCAGCCGTACTGCCACGCCGGCTCACGTGCGCAACTGATCGGGCCAAATGCCGCGGAGGAGATGAGAACATATCTCTCCAGCGAACTACAGGTGACCAGCGAAACCTGCCCGACGTTCCTGTTCCACAGCCAGGATGACAAGGGCGTCGATCCGCGCAACAGCATCGACTTTTTCCTTGCCTGTACGCGCAACAACGTGAAGGCGGAATTGCACCTGTTCCCCACAGGCGGGCATGGCTTTGGGCTGGGCCAGCCCGGCAGCAGCGAGGCGCAGTGGCCGACGCTTATGCAAAGGTGGTTGGATAACCTAGGGATGCTCAAGGGATAGTCCAGGCGCGAAATGGCGAAGATCACGGCCATCAAGGTTCAGCAGCGGCGCGCCAGCCGTGTGAATGTGTTCCTCGATGGCAAGTTCGCCTTTGCCTTGAGCAAGAAGGTCGCCGAGCGTTCCGGCATCCAGCCGGGCATGGAGCTCTCGGAGGGGATGATCGAAGCGCTCATGCAGGAACAGGCGCAGCAGGAGTGCTTCGACAAGGCGCTGTCTTACCTCTCCCGCCGGATGCACAGCCGCAGCGAGTTGCGCCAGAAACTGCTGAAGGCGCAGTTCGCGGTTGGGGTGATCGAGAAGGCGCTCGCCAGGCTGGAAGACCTCAACTACATCAACGACAGCGAGTTTGCCCGGCAGAAGCTGATGCATGCCCAGCGAAAGCTGATCGGCCAGCGTCGCGCCATGGCCGACCTGATGCGGGCCGACGTGCAGGGGGATGTGGCGCGCGATGCGGTGGAGGAACACTTCAGCTCAGAGGAAGCACGCGACAACGCGCGGAAGCTGATAGATAAGAACCTGCCGCGGCTGGAGCGCCTGGATCCCACTACGGCCAAGCGCAGACTGATTGGCCTGCTGCAGCGACGCGGCTTTGACTACGAGACGATCGCGCCGCTGATCCAGAAAGTCTTCGGCCCCGAGGATTGAGCCATTCGCGAAAGTGAGTATCTCGCCAGCATCCCGAGGCACGTGCTTCGATCCTTTTCACCACGACGTAACGACATGGACGACGGGGCTTGTGAACTCCCTGGTTCGTGCAGGAAATCTTGGTCGAGGAGCGCCTTGCCTCCCGCAGTTCCGGCGTAACTGCTCTCCTTCGTCGCTTCCCCCAATCCTTCCTTCGTGCCTCTGTGCCTTGGCGCCTTCGTGCATTCCTTCCTACTCAAACTGACACTTCCTCGTGATTGCCTTGCGGAGAAGCATCATGTACTCACTGAACGGGATCTCGATGCAGCCGAAGCGCTGAAGGTGTTCGGTTGAGGCCTGGGTGTCGAGCAGTTCGTAGCCGCGCTCGCGCAGGCGCTCCACCAGGTGGACCAGTGCCACCTTGCTGGCGTCGGTGGCGGTGTGGAACATGCTCTCGCCGAAGAATGCCCCTCCCAGGGATACCCCGTACAGTCCGCCGACCAATTCGCCGTTGCGCCAGCTTTCCACACTATGGGCATAGCCAAGTTCGTACAGCCTCAGGTAAGCTTCTATCAGCTCCTGGTTAATCCATGAGACCGGCCGAACCTCCATGCATTTACGCATGACCTGCTCGAAAGCGGTGTTGATGCGAATCTCGAAACGGCGCTGACGGACGGTTTGGCGCAGCGTGCGGGGAACGTGGAAACGATCCAGGGGTATGATGCCTCTCGGATCGGCGGTGTACCAGCGAATTACCCCGTCGGAATCCCCCATGGGGAACACGCCTTGCACGTATGCTCTCAGCAGGGTGTCCGGATCGAGATTAACCGAGTTCGACTTGTGCATATTGACGCAGCGAGCGCTAGCTCAACGCGATCCACATTGTACCGGGAGGCGGCAACTTTTGGCGTGGGCGCGTGTATAGAGAAATAGCCATGAGAGTGGAAGACCTAAAACGTGGACACTGGATAGTGATCGCCATTCTCCTCGGCGCGGCCCTTGCGTGGGCCCAGGGGTTCTGGAACCGGTCTGTAACCCAGACGCAGGCCCAGGTGCAGTTTGAGAACCTTCTGTTTCGACAGCCGGTCAAGGCCGCCGATGGCACCGTCTATCCCTACGTGGCAAATATCGTCGTCTATCCTCCGGTGGAGGCGGGATTTACCATGCAGGGAGAGCAGGGCGAGTATGTGCCGAAGCGATGCATTGTACGCTACGGGATTCTAACTCCCGCTCCCGATCAGGGGGGATGGTACTACAAGCCTGCGATAACGCTGGTAGGCGATCCCTACCGCCCGCGAGGCCGGGCTGCCGAGACGGCCAACTTCACCATCCGCGATTTCCTCAATCAGGTTTCTGAAAGTCGCGACTGGATCAAGTTCAAGTATGCCTGGTGGGCAGAGCCAAAGTACAGCTATTCCATGTGGATTGGCGGAATGGTGCTGGTGCTGGGCGTCATCTGGCCAACCGTGCAGAATCGCCTGGTGGCGGCCGGCTATGGCCGCCCGACTGAGGAAAAGGAAAAGAAGCCCTCGCTGTTCTCCCAACTGTTTGCCAGGGAGAAGTCGACCAGCGCCAGTTCCAGCCCAGAAGACACCGAGCGCAAGCCGGCATCCATGGCGCTCAGCCAGGAAGACCTGGAGCGCATCGCGGCCATGGAGGCGGAGCTTTCCGACTTCGCCAAGGGCTCAGACCGTTCCGCCGGTGGCGAGGGCGAACAGCGCGAGCAGCAGACGCAGGTCAGACAACTGAATGCCGCGCCTCTCGAGGCGCCGAAGGTCGAGGAGCGGCCGCAGGAAGAGGTGGAGTACGACGGCGAGTTCTATCCAACGGTCGCTCACGCCAAGAGAAAGCGGGGCTCTTAACGGCTTCGCCGCCTGGAGCGGTGCCACCTGTAGTGGAGCGGCTGGTCCCCGCCCGCGGGAGGTTAGGTAATCCTCGACGAACATGCGACATCAGAGCCAGGGAAACCGGAAAACGCACGTCAACTTCCCGTTTGTCCACAAAGCGACGAGTATCTGCTTAACCTTTGACCTCTCGATGTTGGCCAATGTGTAAGCTACTCGGGCAGACTTCTGCCGATTCGCACTCCCGCAGCCTACAGGACAGCCGTTCCACTTTATGTTGAGCAGCTCCAGCGGCCCTACGCGATGGTGTAAAACTCCGCCGGCTGAAGGTCGGCCGAGTTCACTCCGCAGCTTACCAGGTGCTTGCGCAGGTGCTGGCAGAGATCGCACTTGTTGACGTACGCGTTGCGCGGTGTGAAGGCGAAATGCTCTTTCGCGTACTCGTACAGGCGATGCACGCCGCCGTCGCTGAGCATCTGCAGGTGCGGGTATTTCGACGGGTCCAAGTCTTCTCCCAGGTCTTCGCACGAAACCGCCATCCCAACGCATGAGGTGAAGACGTAGTTTCCGTACAGGTCGATGTGGAAATGAGACGTCTGCCACATCTCCTGGCAGGGACGCCTGCAGCGTGCCAGGATCTCGTCGGCCGGCTTACTGGCATACATCGGCGCGAACGTGTCGATCGCCCGCCCGTTCATCGTCAGTCCATAGCGCCCCGGCAGGTCGGCGATGTACTCCTGTCCGAACCGTCGCCCGTACTCATCAAGCGAGTGGCGCTTGTTCTCATCCATCTGGAGGATGTCCGGCGCGAATTCCATCTTCCACGCGAACAGCCGCATCCCTACCCGCTGGGCGGCCTCGATGACCGCGCGTACCCTGGCAAACGGGATGTACTCATTGTGGAAGGGATCGACAGACACCATCAGCGTGTCGGCGCCGTGGTCGATCAGCATCTTCAGCGTCTGCCGCGTGCGGGCGTCATCCTTGTGCCAGGAGCAGTTTGTCTCAATGTAGTCGATGGCGATGCCCTCCCGGGCGGCGCACTTCAGCACTTCGACGAGCCGGTCAGGATGCAGCAGCGGCTCACCGCCGCCGATGTGCATGGAGCGGCATCCCAGTTCGCGCACCT
>JAKORQ010000398.1 GCA_029777755.1 Planctomycetota bacterium | reverse complement strand
CGAGTGCAGCCCGCTGCGGCGGACGTCTGCACCCCCACCGGCGGGCACGCCGCGCCGGTCCTCGATGCCTGCAACGGCGGCTGCCATGCCATCACCGAGAAGCCGATGGCGATGAACCCCGGCGAGTGCGAGAAGATGATCGCCGCCGCGAAGAAGAGCAAGGTGAAGCTGGCCGTCGGCTTCCAGTATCGCTATCACCCCAACACCCAGGCGCTGGTGCGTGCCCGCAATGAGGGCCAGTTCGGCAACATCATGTTCATGAAGTGCCAGGCGCTGCGCCGCCGCGGCATCCCCAACTGGGGCGTGTTCGGCCAGAAGAAGCTGCAAGGTGGCGGCCCGATGATTGATATCGGCGTGCACGTGATCGAGATGGCCCACTACTTCATGGGTTCGCCCAAGCCGGTGGCAGCTGTCGGCAACACCTGGACCTACCTGGGCAACAAGCCCAGCGATGTGGTCAGCCAGTGGCCTGGTTGGGACTACAAGACCTACACGGTGGAAGACTTGGCGATCGGCTCGGTCCGCTTCGACAACGGCGCGGTGATGCACATCGAGGCTTCCTTCGCGGCCCACATCGAGAAGGACACCTGGAACTTCACCGCCATCGGTGACAAAGGTGGCTGCTCCTGGGACCCGACCACCATCTACACCGATCGCGCCGGCACCATGCTCAACTGCACCCCGGCTTACCTGGGTGACAACAGCTGGACTTACCTGTTCACCGCCAAGCTGAAGAACTGGGTGAACGCTTGCCTGCATGGCACCGAGCTTGAGGCTCCCGGCGAGGCCGGCCTGGACGTCCAGAAGATCATCGACGGCGTCTACCGCTCGGCTGATGCGGGTGGCAAGGAAGTGAAGATCAAGTAGAAAGTCGCTCGCAAGGGCGAAGGGGAACAGGCGGGCGGCCGATTACTGGCCGCCCGCGTTCTTTGGATCACGCGGGAAGGTTGAACCCGTTGCCCCTGGAGTGCTAGTTTTCAAGGGCGGAACGCCATTGCAATGAAGCCTATGAAAGACAGATTGTCGATTCGCGCTGTGTCGCTTGGTGATGATCTGCGTGAGATTGCACCGCAGGCGCAGAAGCTCGGCTATAGCGGGATTCAGCTTGATCTGGCTTTCGGCGAATTGAAGCTGGCCGAGCTGTCCGGCAGTGGCCGGCGTGAGGTGCGGCATCTTATCTCAAGTGCCAATCTCGAGCTGGAGTCGCTGCGGGGCGCGCTGCCGGCGGACCTGCTGCGCAGTGGAACTGACCATGACCGCGTGCTGTGGATTCTCAAGCGGGGGATCGAAACGGCCGCGGCGATGTCGGTCGGTACGCTCTGTTTTGACCTGGGATGCCTGCCCGGAGTTGAACGAAAGGCACCCGCACGCGCCACCAGGGCGGTTCCCGCATCCAGCCTGATCATCATTCCAGACCCGGCCGAGGTGGCCGCTTTGCAGGAGCCTGAACCGCCGGTCACACAGGAGGAGCTGGCGAGCTGGAGCGGCATCGATGCGGTGATGCACGAAGTCGGGGATATTGCCGATCGTGCAGGAGTGGTGCTGGCATTCTCCAGTGAGCTTTCGAGCTACGCTTCGCTGGCCCGCCTGCTGGAAGGGGCGCAGTGCCCGTGGTTTGGCGTGGACCTCGACCCGGTGAGTGTCCTGCGCGACCGCTGGGACCTGGAGCGCGTGCTGGATGTGGTGGGCAGCAGCCTGCGCCATGTGCGTGGGCGGGATGCGGTGCGCGGCAGCGCCGGACGAACTCAGCCCGCGAACATCGGCCAGGGGAGTACCGACTGGCAGCAGATGCTGGGCGCACTGGACGCCGGGGCGTTCGGCGGCTGGATCGCCATCGATACCGTCGATCTGCCCGACAGGTCCAGTGCGGCCAGGGATGCCATCCGCTACCTCAAGCCTCGCTGACTTTTGAAGGATAGAGCGGGCGCTGCTTCGCCCAGCTCACGATCCCGGTAAATGTGCATCCGATGTGAATAGGTCTATGTCGATTCGGAGTCTCGCGGCTTGAGGACAAGCCGCGAGACGTGCAGCAGATTTACGCCAGCTTCAGGACTTCTTCCACCAGCTTGTCGGCGCCCTGGAAGACTTCCCACGGACCGGCCGCCGTCATGTAGCACGGTGTGGTGACGATCTTGTTGCGGGCGTCGACGCAAACGTCGGTGGGGGAGCGATCCTGATGCTTAGCGCCCATCTGGCGGAGCTTGTCGGCCGCGCCGGCGTCGGTGCCGATGGTTAGTTCGGGGTTCATCCCCTGCCGGCCGAATACGGCGGCCGCCAGTACCGGGGCGATGCACGCCAGGCCAACCGGCTTGCCGGCGTTGTGCATGGCCAGAAGGAACTTCTCGACGGATGGTTCCACTTTGCAGTTGGCGCCGTCGGCGGCGAAGGAGCAGAGGTTGATAGCTGCCCCGAACCCGCCGGGCAAGATGGCCGCATCGAAGTCGGCTGCATTGGCTGAGGCCAGGTCGGCAATCTTGCCGCGGGCGATGCGGGCCGCCTCCGTCAGCACATTGCGCGGATGTGTTTCCTTCTCCTTTGTGCGGTGATTAACGGTTGTCACCTGAGGAATATCAGGGGCGAGGCAGGTGATCTGGGCCTTGCGTTTGTCGAGGGCGATGAGGATGCTCACCGCCTCGTGAATCTCGCTACCATCGTAGACACCGCAACCGCTGAGAATGACTGCGACTTTCCTGCTCATGGTCTCCTTCCTGTAGTTTCCATGACATTTATAGCAAATGGATTGGCGAATAAGCACCGGATATACGTTCGCAACGGACGGGGGCTGTGTTATACTCGGTTGCCTGTTGCGGTTTTTTGAGCGGGCATGGGTATGTTCAACTTCTTGAAGTATCTTTTTGGGGATGGTCCTGACGACGCGGTGTATGAGTCGTCGGTGGAGACCTACCTTGAAGACGCGGCCAACGAGCCGGACGACCTGGCGCTCGCCGCCGTGAATCGCGGCAACCGCAGCCGGTTCATCGAGTTGCTCGCCGAGCGTGGCATCTGGCTGGTCGTGCGACTGGACGCGGCCCAGTTTGAGGGAGATGTCCACCTGCTGGAGTATGAGGAGAATGAGCGTCGCGTGATGCCGATCTTCTCATCACTCTATGAGGCGTGGGCGTTCGTTCACACCATCGATATCTCGCAGATCGTGCCGTTGCAGTATCTGCACGTGAACGCGCTTTTCCTCACGCATAACGACCTCAGCGGCTTCAAGATCATCATGAACCCATTCGCGGGGGCGTCTACCGAGCTTCAGGAGCCGGACCTGGCAAGCCTTCGGGCGACAGTTGCGGAGATTCTCGCCGAGCAGCAGGCAATGTCATAGGAGAGGTGAGTTGTGGCTTCACCGTCGGCGGCTTACGAATCGACGGTCTATCGCAACGGCATGATCGATGTGAAGGATCTGCCGGCCGGCTCAAGTTTCTTGCGGATAATGGGGGTTAATTACGTTCACCTGGTCACTTCCGACGGGGGAGACCTGTACCTCACCGAATACGGCGTTCCCTTCCGGGAACACCTCAAGCCCGAGAACTGGTACGAGGAGAATTACTTCCGCGCCAACCGGCAACGGCTGGAGGGCACCAGCGCTGTCTATCGCGTTCCCACTCGTCCGCTGGATGGCTATGTATGCCGCAGCATCGACCTGGTGGTGAAGTGGTCGCGCGTGGGGCAGGACGTGCCGCTGGACACCTTCACGCTCAACAAGGCGATCAATGCGGAGTTCAACACCCCATTTGAAGAGTTCTCGCTGGTGGAGGAGCTTCGCCGCGGCAACTATGGCCCGCGCGATCTGCGCATCCTGATGCAAAAGCCGCTGGCGATCTACGCGCCGCCGGAAAAGATGCAGCTCTGGCAGTCAGGTCGATCGCGCGAGAAGATCCTGGCGAAGGTGGCTCGTCACCCCGGCGTGGAGATCGACATCCTCCGTTCGTACATCCTCCTGTATGCGTGGGTTAAGGGGTTCAATGCGGTCGAGGTCCTCTCGGCGATGCCGCTGGATCACGCCGAGCAGTTGCGGCGACAGAAGGAGCTTCTGCAAAAGGTCAACTGCGACCTGGAGAAGAAGGGCTTCATGGTCGCCGACAACAAGCCCACGCACATAATCCTGCGCACAAAGGGCGATGGGTTACTCAAGAGCCGCAGCGGCGAACTGGTCTATGCACTGGTGGACTATGAGCTGCTGGCACGGACGCCGGAGAACGAGGAAGTTGTGAGGCGGACGCAGCGTTCGCGCTATCTGCAACTGCAGCGGATGCGCTTTGCGCCGCCGGGGCCAGTGGAGTTTCCGCCGGACCTCAAGCCGACGAACGTGCTTGGCGTGGACTATGTGTTCGGCCGGGCGGAGAGCACTGGCGGATCGCTGTGGGTTGTCGGCAAGACTCCCGAGCTGTTTTCCTACTTCCTTCCCGAGAGGTGGCGCTACAAGCAGGTCAATCTTTCCCACCGGCGGCAGACCTATTACGTGCAGTCGAAGGACCGCATCCACCTTGTGTGGGAAGTGTCGCGCATGGGTGAACTGGCGGAGGACCGGCCGGAGTATGCCGACCGATACGAGCAGATTATCCAGCATGGTTTCAACAGCCCCTTTGAGGAGGTGGCGGCCGCCCTCGAACTGCAACGGCGCGGCGTCCCGACCACATATCCGCGGGCAATCTACATGACAGGCCACGAGCTTCAGCTTCCGGTGGGGGTGGTGGACGATCGGCGGTTTGAGAAGTTTCGCGACATCCGCACGCCCGATGGCCAGCCGGTGCTGCGCCTGGACCGGGATTACATCCTCATCTGGGGATACTGGCGCGGGCTGGAGGACGAGCATGCCCCGGATGAGACAGGTTACTGGTCGCCGATCGATGTCACGCGGGCGGCCGAGAAGGGGCTGATCAGCCAGGACGAGCAGGCGGAGATTATCGAGCGGCATCGCCAGCGGCTCGCCGACGCCGGCTACGAGGACCTCACCCTCACCGGGGAGCACATCCTACTCTCGTACATACCTGACGGGGCCATCAAGCGCGGAAGGGACGGCTATTACGAATCCCGCCAGTGCAATTTTGAGATGGTGCGCCCGATAGGATCCTGAATATCAGGCAACTACGGTACCTTGTCATTGACTGGGCGCAACGTACATTGGATCACGATGCGAACCTGGTGGATTGCTTCGCTCCTGCTTCTCTGGACCGGCTCACTGCTCGCCCAGATCTCGGGCATGGTCGAGAGTATCGGGTTCGACAGTTACTACCGCCCGGACTGCTGGGTTCCGATGGCGGTGCAGCTCACCAACGCCAGCGGGTCGGCGGCTGAGTTGCAGATCCGTGTCATCCAGGAAGACCTCGACCGCGACCGCGTGGTGGCGATTCGCAACATCACCCTCAGCCCCGACATTTCCAACACCGGCGAACCACAGCGATTCTGGATGTATTTCCGGCCGCAGGCCAGCAAAGGCGGGCTGGCGGATGCATCGGTGGGCGGCTCTCCCAGCGACCTGGCGCATCAGCTCAAGGTGGTGGTAACCACGCGGGGCGGCTCGACGGTGGCGACACTCCCCAACACGCAGCAGAACCTCAAGCGGGTGGAGGTTGGCAGCAACGCCATGCCCACGGATGTCGTCCCGCAGCGGGTGGTGCTGTGCGTTTCGGATGGCGGCGTGACGCCCAGTGGCCGGGAGTATGAGCAGGTGGACGGCATCTCTGCCATGCCGCTGTTTCTCTCAGCGCGCCCCCGCGACCTGCCTGAGGATGTGCGGGGGTTCGAGATGGTGGATGCCATCCTCTGGCTGGGGGCGACGGCGCCTGATCCGCGAAGGAGCCTGGAAGAACCCAGGTACCGCGCGCTGGAGCAGTATGTGCGACAGGGCGGGCTGCTGGTGGTCTGCCAGTCCACCGAGTCGATGAAGCTGCGCGGGTTCGATGACATCCTGCCGGTCAGGAACATCCAGCTTCGCGACAGTGATGATCTTGCACCATTGCCGATGATGGGCGGACTGGATTGGTCAAACCCGCCGGAGACTGCGAGCCAGCCGCGCCGTGTCGCAGTGGCGAGCGTTGTTCCCGGAAGCGTGGTGGTGCGGACCAAGCAGATCGACTCGGAGAGCCATCCCTACCTCGTGCGTCGCGCGATCGGTACCGGATGCGTCACCTGGGTGGCGCAGGACTTGGGCGAGCCGGCGCTGGTACGGGCCCTTGGTGGCGGATGGGTGCGCATCTGGGACGAGATCCTTGGCTGGCGCAGCACCCCTACAAGGCGTGTCGAGGACAGGATGACAGCCTACAGCGACCGCCTGGGGGTGGTGGATATCGGCCGGTCGTTTGACTCCGGCGGAAGCCTGAGCCTCACGGCATCGGGCTATGTGCTGGTGGCGGTGGTGTTCTTTGCCGTTTACTGGGTGGCGGCCGGCCCGGGGCTGTACGCCTACCTGAGATCGCGCGATCGTTCCTCGCTGAACTGGTATCTGTTCAGCGTGATGGCGATCGTGGCGGCGGCGCTGGCGCTGGTGGTGGTGCGAATTGCCCATTCCCGATCGCCGAGCCTGGAGCATGTGACGATGATCCGCGCCACACCTGGCGAGTATGCCACTGTGCAGAGCCGCATCGGGCTGTACGTCCCCGCAACGGAGAACAAGGAAGTTCGGATCACCGATACCGCGCCGCAGACCACCAACTGGATCACTCCCTTCCCTGAGCATCCCGCACGGCACAGCGGCAGCTCGCAGTTCCTGGCGATGAAGCAGTACGAGATGCCGATCGTTGACGCCACCAGCGATGAGCCGGTCTCCATATCCGTGCCTTGGCGCAGCACCATGAAGAAGCTCCAGGTACGTTGGAATGGCGAGCTGTCGGCGGCGATCGTGGGCAACGTGGCTATCTCCGGTCAGGCAAGGCCGGAGTTGCGCGGTACGCTGGCCAACGGCACTCCGTGGGATCTGCGCGAGATCTACCTGGCGTATCGCATCCCGATCACCGGCGATGGCCCGAACGCCGGAGGCGATCGCGTCATCTACATCCCAACGTGGGAGAAGGGCAAGAGCATCGACATCGGCCAGTTGCTGTTGAGTGACCGGGCCTTTCCCATAGGGGCCGACGCGCGGTCGCAGGCTCTTCCCGGCCGAGGGTTCGTGGTTTATGGCGGGATCGAGAGGATTCATGGGGTCGGCGAAGGATGGGCGAAGTTCCTGTACAGCCAGGAGACACCGGGGTCGGGCGTGTTTGGCCTGTCCCTGATCGACGACTCTTCCCGCGGATACCGCGTGTCACTGCCGCTGGCCAGCCTGTTTGATCGCATACCGCCGATGAGCAATGAGATGAGCGCCAATGGATACCGCGCGACTCGGCGCGACTTTGCCAGGATTGGCGCCCGTTTCCTGAATGTATCGCCGTCGGTGGCGGCCGGGCGGCTGGTGGTGATCGCGCAGGCACATGGACCCCTGCCGATACCTCTCACGGTGGATGGGGAGACGCCCGAGGGCGAGGGCGTGATCTTCTATCAGTGCGTGCTGCCCCTGGGCGGGGCGGAGCGGGAGAACCTGGAGAAGCAGTAAATGGCAGCAGTCATCAAGACGATCAACCTGACCAAACGCTACGGATCGCTGGTAGCGCTCTCCAACCTGAACCTGGAGATCCAGGAGGGTGATTGCTTCGGCTTCATCGGCCCGAACGGCGCGGGCAAGACGACCACCATCAAGATCCTGGCGACGCTGCTGCAGCCGACGTGGGGAGAAGCACGTATCTGTGACTTGGTGGTGGGCTTCCAGTCGCGCCAGATCCGCCCGCTGATCGGGTATGTGCCTGATGGATTCGGCGCCTACGAGGACATGGTGGTGCAGGAGTACCTGGAGTTCTTCGCGGCGGCATATGGCATCCACGGCAGCTCCCGTACCCGCATCGTCAATGATGTACTGGAGCTGACAGACCTGGGTAGCAAGCGTGATGCGTTTGTTGATTCGCTCTCGCGCGGCATGAAGCAGAGACTTTCGATCGCCCGTGTGCTGGTGCACGATCCGAAGGTGCTGCTGCTGGATGAGCCGGCTGGTAACCTTGATCCCCGCGCCCGCATCGAGATGCGCGAGCTGCTCAAGGAACTGCGACGCATGGGCAAGACGATCCTCATCTCCTCCCACATTCTCCCGGAACTGGCGGACCTGTGTAACACCATCGGCATCATCGAGCAGGGCGAGTTGATCTACAGCGGGCCGGTCGCCGAGGCGATCCGCCGGGCGCGCACGGGCAGGATCATCCATGTTGCCGTTTCCTCCAACGCCCAGTTGGCGCAGCAGGTCCTGTGCAACCATGACAAGATTGTGAGCGTCACGCCGGTGGATGGCATGCTGAAGGTGGCGGTAAGCGATGAGGTGCAGGATCACAGCTTCGTTGCAGAACTTCTGGTGCGCAATGGCTTCAGGCTCACCATGCTCAAGGAGGAAGAGGTGAACCTGGAGACCGCCTTCATGCGACTGACGAAAGGAAACGTTCAGTAGGACATCGGGATGCTTGCAATAGCTCGCGACATCTTCTGGCGGCTGATCCCAGCAAATCCGATCCTGCTGCGGATCATCTCCATGGCCGGCAAACGCCGCCGGGACATGATAATCCGCTGCATCTACCTTGGGCTGCTTTGCCTGTGGGTGGTGATGATGCTGATCTCGTTGGGTAGCGAGACGGACCTGAACGAGCTGGCGAAGAACTCCGCTAGCATCTTCAGGTCAATCAGCTATGTGCAGTTGCTGCTGGTTGCGCTTCTCTCGCCGGTATTCACGGCCGGCGCCATCACTCAGGAAGGCGACAGCCAGACGTATGACATACTCCTTACCACGCCGCTGTCCAACGGGCAGATCGTGCTGGGATCGCTGCTGTCGCGGATTTTCTTCATCATTGCGCTTCTGCTATCGGGTGTGCCCGTGTTCGCCATCACCCAGATATTCGGCGGCGTCGGGCTGGATAACATCCTCTATTCCTTCGGCATCGCGGCCGGCACCGCGTTCCTCACCGGCGCGATCGCCATGTCGCTGGCCACTTTCCGCCTTGGAACGCGGCGGACGATCTTTGGCTTTTACCTGTTCATCATCATCTACCTGGTGGGGCTGATCCTGCTGGACTGGGTGCCCTGGTTTCATGTGGCCGGCGGGGCGGTGTATGACGAGCCGACCTCGCACATAAGCTGGTTTACCGGGATCAATCCCTTTCTGGCGCTCAAGGCGTCGATGGGTGATCCTTCCTATCTGCCGCCGCTGGCCGCTGATCTGCCCGAGTCGCTGCGCTGGTGGCCGGTGAGCTGGTATCTCAGCAGCCCGCATTCGTTCTTCATCGCGGTAACCTTCACCATCGGGCTGGTGCTGACAATTCCGTCCGTGATCTTCCTGCGCAAGGTAGCGCAGTCGACCATGACTCTGCGCAACTGGATCATGCTGAAACTTCGGCTGACCAGGAGCGTGACGGCCCGTCGGCCAAGGTATGTCTGGCACAATCCCATCGCCTGGCGTGAGGCCAAGACCAAGGCGTCGGCCGCCCGCATGACCTGGATGCGCTATGCCCTGATCGCGGCCGGGCTTATCGGGGCGATCTGGATACTGTCGATGTTCGCCCGCGTGGAACTGCCCTCGAGATATATCTCGCGCGGTGCGTTCAACACCGAGCAGCGCATGGTGACCATCCTGGCGTCCGACAGGCCGGTGATCCATCGATATGCCGAGGACCTGAAGGTGACACTTGATGGCCGGGAAGTGGCGATCGAGTCGCTCGACAGCCGCCTGGCGGTAAAGGACTACACCATCGATCCCAGACGGCGCGATGTCCTTACCGCACTTGACCTGGCGACCCCTTCGCGCGGGCTGAGCCTTGCGGATACGCAGTCCTACCTGCTTAAGCTGCTCCTGCTGGAAGTGGCGGTGGTGCTGATAGTTATAACCAATGTTGCCGCCTCGACAGTCACGCGCGAGAAGGAGGATGGCAGCCTGGACCTTCTGCTCGCCAGCCCCATCACCAGCCGCTATTACCTCTGGGGCAAGGTGCGCGGGCTGATGAGCGTGGCCATGCCGCTGAATCTCGTGCCGGTGGCGAGCATCGTGGTGTTCGTGGTCTACGACATATTCCGTCTGGTATCGGAGGGCAGCCAGTTTCTCTGGGTGGTCTTCCCGGAGGCGATAGTGATTGCGCCGCTACTGCTTTCTATCCTCACTGCGTTTGCGGCCGTCGTGGGTATCACGATGTCGCTGCGCTGTCGCAGCACGACGGTCGCGGTGATGGCAAGCGTGGGCATCGTGGTTGGCCTGGTGGGATGCGCCGCCATGATAGGGTATGGGATTGCGGATAGTGCCCGCTCCAGTTGGATGCCGCTAGCGATCGGCTCATTCAGCCCGGTCACGGCGCTGTCGGTACTGGCTTCGCCCGAGCAGTTTGGCGGAAGGATCTTCCGTGATGGCGATGCCTCGATGATCCTCGAGGCGCGTTTGGGCGTGATCCTGGGTGTGCTGCTCTCCAGCGGCCTGTATGCGGTGATGATCTGGACAGTTTACAAGTCGATGGTCAAGAACTTCGACATGACCATCCGGCGGCAGTCCCGCTAGCGATAGCATGCTTTGCTCCGTTGACCGCTGTGGCCGCTTCCTCTACTAATGGCGCAAATGATGAGCCGATCATGTCGACAGGTTGCGTGGATGGCGCTCGCGGCGCTGATCGTCGGTGGGTGTGCGCAGCAGGGCGGGCCGGTGCGCACGGGGAAATCGCATGCCATAGAAACCTACGTCAGGGGTGTCTATGCATACCAGACGGGCGACCAGGATGAGGCGGTGGAGGCGCTGAAGGCTGCGATCCAGGCCAACCCCTCACTGATCATGCCCCGCGCCGTGTTGGGGCGGATCTACAAGCAACGGGGCGAGTACGCGACGGCGGCCGAGTATTACCAGCAGCTCACCGAGATGGATCCCTACGAGATAGACCATCACTATCAACTGGGGGTCAGCTACCAGATGCTCAAGCGTCTTCTGGATGCGGCCGCCAGCTACCGCAATGCGCTCAAGCTGAACGCCAATGACTTCGGCTCAAACATGAACCTTGGACTGGTGCACCTGGCACTCGGGGATGTGGACAATGCCGTGCGCTATACGCAGAAGGCGGCATCGATCCGGCCTGACTCGGCCGAGGCGCAGGCCAACATGGCCGTGGCGCTCGATTCGGCCGGGCGCTATGAGGAGGCGGAGATCGCCTACCGAAAGTCGCTGGACCTGGCTCCCAAGCAGGCCGGCACGCTGGTGAACTACTCCAATAACCTGCTCGCCCAGCAGAAGTGGGAAGAGGCCCTTCAGGTGCTACAGGAGGCGCTGAAGATGGAGGACACGCCTTACCTGCGCAAGCGGATGGGTGATGCCCACGCCATGGGTAAGCAGTACGACGAGGCCAAGCAGCAGTACAACCTTGCGCTCCAGAAGAACCCCAAGTATTACAGCGCTATGAATGAACTAGGCCGGGTCTACATTGCAGAGTACCAGGCCGGCTTCGAGCTGGATGATGAGAAGCGCGACATGGCACTGGAACTGTGGCGCAAGAGCCTTGAGGCCAATCCGCGGCAACCAACCATCAAACTGATGATTGAGGACTGGGAGCGGCGTATGTTCAGCCGGTGATCGTTTTTTTCCCACCCCCAGGGGCATCAGGCAAATGGCAAAGTTGGAGATTGTGTACGAGGACAGCGCTCTTGTCGCCGTGAACAAGCCCTCCGGTCTGGCGTCCATCCCCGGGCGCGGCGAAAAGGATAGCGCACTGGAGCAACTCGCCAGGCAGCTCAAGCTGCCCATGAGCGGATCGGAGGATCCGCGCATCCGCGTAGTGCATCGGCTGGACAAGGACACCTCAGGCGTACTGCTGTTTGCAAAGACGATCGATGCCCAGCGGCATCTGTCGCATCAGTTCCAGAACAACTGGGCGGTGAAGGAGTACCTGGCACTGGTGATTGGTCGGCCGGCGGAGGAAAGCGGGGTGATCGATGCCCCCATCAGGCCCGACAAGCAGCGCGTCGGCTACATGAAGGTGGACAAGCACGGCAAGCGGGCCCTCACCGAGTGGCGCGTTGAGGAAACCTTCCGCGGACTGACCCTGGTCCGCGCCATGCCCAAGACCGGCAAGACTCACCAGATCCGTGTGCACATGCAGCACATGGGTCATCCACTGGCGGTTGATCCCCTGTACGGCCCAACTGGCGAAATGTACGGGCAGGGGATATTCCTATCGCGCTTCAAGCGCAACTATCGCTTGGGAAAATGGCAGGAGGAAAAGCCGCTGATCGCCCGCCTGACCCTTCACGCGCAGAAGCTCACGGTAAAGCTTCCCGACGGCAAGGAACTGAGCCTCGAGGCCAAGATGCCCAAGGATTTCGCCGCTACGCTGAAGATGCTGCGCAAGTACTGGCGCTGAATGAGTCCCACGACGGCGGCTATCACCACAGCCCCAGGTGCAGGCGAGCGGCCTCGCTCATGCGATCGCGCGTCCACGGCGGATCCCACACCAGTTCCACAGTGGCTTCCTTGATCTCGGGAATGTTCTCGACCTTGTTCTCGACCTCCTCGACGATCTGGCCAGCCACCGGGCAGCCCGGAGCGGTCAGGGTCATGCGGATCTTCGCCGCGTTGTCGCCTGAGATATCGATGTTGTAGATCAACCCCAACTCGAAGATGTCTACCGGGATCTCCGGGTCGTAGATCGTCTTGAGAACGGCGACGATCTTGCCATGCAGGAGCTTGCGCTCAATCGGCCAGTCGGCCGGCGGGAGTAGCTTGTCAGGTGTCGGCGGCTCGCTGTCGTGGTTGCCCGGATTGTTGTCGGCGGATCGCGTCTGCTGGTTCTGCTCGGTGCGCTCCAGCTGCTTTGACAGCTTCTCGGCGTCGGGCATCACGTTCAGGCTGACTCTCTTTTGTTGTTCACCCATGGCTCTACTCGGTTGAAACCGGTTCGTCTGACTTCTCGACCGCCGCCTGCATGGTATGCCATGCCAGCGTTGCGCATTTCACGCGGACGGGAAACTCACGGACCCCGGAGAATGCTCCCAGTTTGCCCAGCTCTTCCAGGTGGGGCGGGTCTTCCGTGGGAGGAGTCGTGACCGCCTCGTGAAAGAAATTGTAGAGCCGCCTGGCCTCTTCCAGGGTCTTGCCGCGGAGCTCATCCGTCATCATGGAGGCGGACGCAGTGGAGATGGCACAGCCCACCCCCTTGAAGGAAGCATCGACGATCCTGCCGTCGGCCACCTTGATGTAAACATGCAGCTTGTCGCCGCACAGACGGTTATGACCATCCGCCTGGTGCGTGGCATCCGGCATGTCGCGGTAGTTCCGCGGCTTTTTGGAATGGTCGAGAATTACTTCCTGGTAGAGGTCGCGCAAATCAGACATAGCTGGGTAAGTATACGCGCTATTGCGGCCTGCGGCAGAACAGTTTTCGCCTGTGTAACGCACATTCCGGTATGAATTGTTTGGAAAACTCCAGCGTGCTCCCGTGAACGTCCGGCGATTGCCCGCATTCCTACCATGCGACATTGCACATGCGAAAGGAGTAGCAGTACCGATGGAACCAACCATCAAGTTGCGTCCGGACCAGATCGAGGCCTATCACACCAACGGCTTCCTCACTATCGACGCCATCACCACGCCGGAGGAACTGGCGCTGCTTCGCGAGAAGTATGACCAGATGTTTGCCAGGGCGGTGGGGCGCGAGGAGGGGAACTGGTTCGACCTCGCCGGCACCAATGAGGAGGGCAAGGAGGTCGTCATGCCCCAGGTGCTCGACCCGGAGCGATACGTGCCAGAGTTCAAGAACACCCTGATGCGGGCCAACGCCGATGCGATCGCCAAGCAACTGCTTGGGCCGGAGGCGACCGGCTCCGGGGCGCACTGCATCTACAAGCCCCCGAAGATCAGCCCCGAGACTCCCTGGCACCAGGACGAGGCATACTGGGACCCGGCCTATGAGTATTGCACGCTGTCGATCTGGGTGCCGCTGCAGCCGGCCACCGTGGAGATGGGGTGCATGTGGTTCGTGCCCGGCACGCACCGCTGGGATGTGCTGCCGCATCGGCACATTAACAATGATCCGCGCATCCATGGCCTGGAACTGGTTGACTTCGAGAAGTACACCAAGGTTGCGATCGCCTGTCCGCTGCCGGCCGGCGGCGCAACGATCCATCATCCGCGCACGCTGCATTACGCCGGCCCGAATCGCAGTGATACGCCGCGACGCGCCTACATTCTCGGCGGCCAGCTTCCCCGCAAGAAGCGCGCGGTGCCTTTGCGTTACCCGTGGCTGGAGGAAGAAGATAGCCTCGTCACGCGGACTAAACGCGAGTTGGCGGAGACAGGCAAGGGTGCCGAGACTGTCGCCGCAAGGGAATCGAAGTAAGAAATTCCGATTCGCCGCCGAAGCGTGTTGATTATCTTCTCTATGATTCCGACACTACCGGTGAGGAGATGATCAATGAAGCTTTCGTTCACGACTCTCG
>JAKORQ010000397.1 GCA_029777755.1 Planctomycetota bacterium | reverse complement strand
TCCGGGTTCTTCTTCAGGTTGGCCCAGCACTTCTCGATGCCCAGGAAGCTGCTCGTGCCCTCGACAATCCCCCACATGTGGGCGATGATCGCCCGTTGATGCCCTTGCTGCTCCACGGCCTGGCGCACGTTGGCGCCCGCGAAGTCAGGATTCCAGGCCTGAAAATCGATCCATTTCCCGTCGCGCGGGTCGTCCAGGGGCAGCTCGACCAGATCCTTGATGTCGATCTTGCGGCCAAGCTGGTTGGGGTAGGGCGTCCACCCCACAAACAGGTCGAGGCCGAACTCATCCATGAACTGCTCCCGCGGCCCGTATTCGGCCTGGAGCATCTCAAGAAACTGCCGCTGGTACAGCCAGCAGTCCAGGGGTGTTCGGTCCACGGGCTGACGGTTCAGCGTCGCCAGAACGCGCTCTTTCGAGTTCACTTCCTTCCTCCGGGCGCGCATGCGTTGCCTGCGAGGGTGGCTCTTGTCATCTCAGTCCTCCACCACCGTCAGGTTGAGCGCCGCCCGCCAGGTCGGCTCATCGAGTCCTGCCACATAGTGGACGACCGACCTCTCCAAATGCACCTGCTCCCATTCCGGAATGATGTCGAGCAGCTCGCTGGGCAGGTGGCGGATGATCTGGTAGTAGTCGTACTCCATCAATCGGTAGCCCGACGTCGGCGAGCCCGCGAACCGCGGGTGCGGCGGCACGAGCCCATCCTCCACCATCGCCCGGTCCAACTGGTCGGACATCTGGTCCAGCAGCGCCAGCTTCCGTTCCCACGGCGTCTCGTGGCGGACCGCCTCGTCCACGATCGCCTGCAAGCGGCCGGACATCCGCGGCAGCCGCCGGAAAAAGGCTATCATCCACTTGTCATACGGGTAATAGACCTTGTCCAGCATAAAAGCCATCTGCAGGCCCCAGCGCATCGACTTCGCAAACGCCACCGAGGCGAAATACTCGTTGTTCCGCAGCAGCGCCCGTTTCATCGCATACGTCCCCATCCCCGAATAGTAGCGGCACCAGTGCGCCAGCCGTCGTAGCCGCACCGGTTCCGGGTAGTAGCCCTTTAGCGTCTCACGCACCGCCGTAAAGCGGCCCGATGGATCGTGCCACACCTCGCCGTTGATCACGTGCGTGATATCCTCCTCCGGAATGCTCAGCCACTCCTGATCCGTGACCGGCGGGTGATCGAACCCGATCGTACGGGTCAGGAACCCGCGCAGCGAATCCGGCGTAATGCCCGCGCCCACCACCGCCCGCTCCCCCAGGCTGTGACCCTGGTACTCGCGCGGCAGACTGCCCTCCAGCACCTCCAGGATCGCCGGCCAGCGCCTCTGCAGCAGATCCTGCGGCATGATCGCGTCGATGCGCAGGCCCCAATGGTGGTCGCGCGAGAAATCGTCGTCCAGGCGCAGCGCTTCCGAACCAAGCCCCCAGACGCCGCACGCCATCTGGTTGAACTCATCCGGAAACCTGGAAGCCAGCACAGGCTTCACAAGCTCTTCAAAGAATCCCTTGCTGATATCAATGATCGACTCGGACATCCTCTTAACCTCCAGTTGTGATTGGGTGTGTGTGTCACTTACTCGTACTACTCTCGCAATGGCGACTTCAGTCGCCTCTTCACAGCATCCTCAACAGCCAAACCTCCTGCCGAAATCCATTCTCGTCACTCCTGGCCAGACTACCTCAACCCGCTTCCGCGAGTTTTCCACATCAGACGCCGAATTCATTCGGCGGCTCTCATCCGGACAACCTCAACCCGCTTCCGCGGGTCTTCCACATCAAACGTCGAATTCATTCGGCGGCAACCCGAATTCATTCGGCGGCAACTGGCCGCATCTTCTCGCATTACGCGGTCGCACCTCCATTCCCCGGCTCCACCGGCACCGCCACGGCGGCCGAATGCGCCAGCCGCGCCAGCGAAGCCGCC
>JAKORQ010000396.1 GCA_029777755.1 Planctomycetota bacterium | reverse complement strand
CCGTGGATGCCGTACACATTGCCCGAGAAGATGCCCATGGTGACAAAGCCCATGTGCGCCACCGAGGAATAGGCGATCAGCTTCTTGATGTCGGTCTGTACCAACGCCACCAGCGAGGTGATGATGATGGCCGCAATCGACAGGGTGAACACGAACGGCGCGAAATACTGCGAGGCGTCCGGGAACATCGACAGCGAGAAACGGATGAAGCCGTAGCCGCCCATCTTGAGCAGGATCGCGGCCAGGATCACCGAACCACCTGTCGGTGCTTCGACGTGCGCCTCGG
This sequence comes from Planctomycetota bacterium, assembly GCA_029777755.1. Lineage (GTDB taxonomy): Bacteria > Planctomycetota > Phycisphaerae > Tepidisphaerales > Tepidisphaeraceae > CAIQIQ01. Next base: position 928 of record JAKORQ010000396.1, on the reverse strand, counting down.
GCAGCCAGCGGTGGAAGGGCCACATCGGCATCTTCACTGCGAACGAAGCAAAGAAGCCGATCCACAGCCAGAACTGCGCCTCTGGCGGGAAGCGGAAGCTGAGCAGCGAGCGGATGTCGAGCGTGCCCGCCTGCCAGAACATGTACATGATCGCCAGCAGCATCAGCACGGTGCCGGTGAAGCTGTAAAAGAAGAACTTGTAGGTCGCCTGGATGCGCCGCTTGCCGCCCCAGATGCCGATGATCAGGAACATCGGGATCAGCGTGCCCTCGAAGAACACGTAAAACAGCGCAAGGTCGAGCGTCGCGAAGGCGCCGATCATGAATGTTTCGAGGATGAGGAATACCATCATGTATTCCTTCACCCGATTGGTGATCGAACCCCAGCTCGAGAGGATCACGGCCGGCATCAGCACGGCGGTGAGCGGGATGAACAGCACCGAGATGCCGTCGACGCCCATGCGGTAGCCGATGGAATCGCCGATCCAGCGATAGTTCTCGACGAACTGGAAGCCCGGATTGCTCGGATCGTAGAGGACCCATAGCCACAGGCTGAGCAGCGCCGTGACGCTGGTCACCACCATGGCGATCCAGCGCGACAGGTTGGCGGTCTCATCGCCCTTGCCACCGACGAGCAGCAGCAACAGCGCGCCCAGCAGCGGCAGGAAGGTGATGACGGTGAGAAGGTGATCGCTGAGGATCATCACAGCAGCCCCCCGGCGGCAATGGCAAAGGTGAGCAGCGCCGCAATGCCGATCAGCATGGCGAAGGCGTAGTGGTAGAGATAGCCGGACTGCAGCTTGACGACACGCGCGGTCACGTCCTTCACCCGGTTACCCAGGCCTTCGACGATGGTGCGGTCGACGAGCCAGTCGTCAAAGCCCTTCCACAGCGCATTGCCGAGCCAGATCGCCGGCTTGATGAAGATG
>JAKORQ010000395.1 GCA_029777755.1 Planctomycetota bacterium | reverse complement strand
TGGCTGGTGATCACGATGAAATTGTCGCCTCCGGCGTGGCCGATAAAGTCGCTGGTGGTACCCAGCTCATCGACCACCTCGCCCATCAGCATGGCGGTGAAGCGCAGCACATCGTCGCCGGCCACAAAGCCGTAGACCTCTTTGAACGGCTCGAAGTGCTGGATGCGGATGTCCATCAGAGCCCAGCCGTCCTCGCGGATGATCTTGCGCAGCTGGTCCTCGATCAGCCGGCCGGAGGGCAGCCCGGAGCGCGGGTCGGTCAGGTTCTGCACCTCCGCCCGGTAGATGGCACGCTGCACGCGCAGCTTGAGTTCGTCGATGTCGAAAGGCTTGGTGATGTAGTCGTCGGCGCCCAGCTCCAGACCCTGCAGCTTATCGCTGCGTTCGTCTTTCTGCGTCAGGAAGATCACCGGCACGTGGCTGGTGCGCGTGGTGGTGCGCAGGACCTGACAGACCTCAAAGCCGTCCATATCGGGCAGCATGATGTCCAGGATGATGAGGTGGGGGAGGTTGTGGCGGGTTTTCTCCAGCGCATCCGCGCCGCGCAGCACGGTGTCCACATCATAACCCTGGTTGGTAAAGTAGATTTTGAGCATGTTGGCGATGTCGATGTCGTCTTCAACGATCAACAGTTGGGCTTTTCCCATTCAGCCTCCTGATCTTCCTGCGAGATAAGGCCGGGTGAAAAACGGCCGGGCGCCGCTGCGGCGCTTTGCCTGCAGGCGAACGTGATCGATCTGTGCGGGCGTCACCGCCCGTTCGAAGGAGCGAAAACCGCTCAGGCGAAAACCGTGCCGCCGGGCGATGGCACTGATCTCCTCCACCCGGTCGCGGGTGATGTGCTTCCCCAGGGTGTAGTCCTCGAAGCGGCCCTCCAGGGCCAGCGCCATGGTCTCGGCCATGCAGGCGAAGGCTTTCCCGGGAGGAAAGCCGAAATCGAAGTTGAAGTTCACCTTCCCGGGCACCTCGACCATACCGCCGTCGATCACGAGCACGTCATCGCGGGCCTGGGCCACACGTGCGGAGACATCGCGCGGGCGGGCAACATCGCATACGATGCTGCCCGGCTGGAGCTGTTCCGGCTCGATGATCGCTTCCACTGCACTGGTGACGGTGATGATGATCTGGGCATCTTTCACCTGGCGGATGTCGGTTGAGATACGCACATCGGCACCCGGGTTCCCGGCCTGCACCTGTGCGGCGGCCTCCTGCAGGCTGGCTTCTGTGCGGCCGATCATGGTCAGGCGGCCCACCTGCCCGGCGAGCAGCCCGGCGCACACCCGCCCGATCGCGCCGCCGGCGCCGACCACGGCTGCAGCCGCCTGCTTCAGCGGGATCTCCATCACCTCTGCCGCCTGCTGCACGGCTTCCACTGCCGTGGCGATGGTGTAGGCATCGCCGGTAGTGACGGGGATGTCCAGCTCGCGCGCGATCGTGATGCCCCCGTCGCCGACCACCGAGGTGAAGGCTCCCAGCCCCAGGATTCTGGCGCCGAGTTTTTCCGCCATGCGGCCGGTCTGGATGATCTTTTTGTACACCATCCGTTCGGGCAGTTCGAGCATACGATTCGGGGTGTACGGGCAGGCCAGGAACCAGCCTTTCACCTCTTTTCCAGTGGCTTCCGACTGCACCCCCTCGATTTCTGAGATGTACAGCGGGGGGAAGAAGGTGGACAAAAAGTTGATCTGCTTTTCGGTGAGCAGATTTGCCAGGCGGGGAAACTTACGCGCCGCATCGCGCTTCGGGTCGATAGGGTGAATGATAAAAGCAAACGAATCCATACCGTCCATACCTACCAGGTAACTTCTACCGCCTCTCCAGGCCGGGAGTAGAGGCGCGGGTGCAGGTCTTTATAAGGCAGTTTGTGGTGATCGCTGTCTTCGTAAGCGACGTCCCGGT
>JAKORQ010000003.1 GCA_029777755.1 Planctomycetota bacterium | reverse complement strand
CGGCGCCCTCCACGGCCCAGCCACCCTTCCGGAACCTGACGATCGAGCGTGGCAGTGTGGAACTGCCCACGCCTGCCGGGCCAGTGACGGCAAGGGTCTCGGCAAGAACGAGATCGCAGCGCGATCGCCGGCTGCTGGTGACGGCGGAAGGCTCCGTCCCGGGAGTTCGCGTGCAGGCTAAGTTCGACGCGGACCCGGAACTGACCAGAGCCAAGGTGTTTGGCCGAGTGGATGCCGACCTTGCAGCAATCATCGCACTGCTCAATCGAGACGATCTCTCAATCGCCGGCCAGCTCATGGCCGAGGCCAGCGGAACGGTGAACCTCCAGGATGAGATCTCCTGGGAACTGCCCGAGGTTCATGTCGATGTGGATGCCACCAGCGTGTCAGCTTCCGCCGCAGATGTGCGTGCTGCACGGGTCGTTCTCCTTGGCGCTGCCTCCGGCCGGGGAAAGAAAGTCACAGCCCGCCTCCTGTCGCAAAGTGAGGTTACCGCTGAGTCGATAGGCATCGGCGAGAAGCTTCCTCCGTTCGCCCTAGCGCTTCGCCCAAAGCAGATCGAATTGCGAAGGGATGAAGATGCCTGGGAGATAACCAGCGGCGGCGCGGCTCTCGACGTTGGGGACCTGTCGCTGGGAGTGGAGGCAAGCCAGGTTCGCCTTGCGGAAGGCAGATTTAGCGGCCAGATTGCCGCTGCCATCGACCTTGCCCAGTTGGGGCAGAGCCGCCTGCTTCAGTCCATCTTTCCCCTGCTCGCCGACATGCAGCTTGGCGGGAAGGCACAGCTCATACTCGTGGGGTCGGCCGAGCAAGAGTCGCCGGGCGAGGACTCGCCCTCACTTGTCCTTCGCATCACTGATGGCACGGTGGCCAGCCAGGTCTACGAGCTTTCCGCGCGCCGCATCGAGTCGCAGCTTGTGCTGGTCGACCTGGCAAGTCCTCATACGCCACCCGGGCAGCAGCTCACCATGGAGTATGGCCAGATGGGTAAGTGGGAGGTGCGCGATGCGGTATTTCGCTACACGTTGGAGAACCTCCACACCCTGAAGGTTGAGCACACCGAGTTAGGCTGGCTGGGCGGCCGACTCTGGGCCGATCCATTTACGCTGGATCTGGCCTCACCTGTCGTCCGCAGCCGTGTCCATGGTGAAGAACTGGACCTGGGAAAACTGGTCTGGATCGTCACTGGCGAGCAGGCGTGGGCCGAGGGAACGATAGACCTGGATGTGCCGCTGGCGTTCAGTTGGCCGAGGATGCGGTTTGGTGATGGCTTCATCGCGGCCCGGCCGGGTGGCAAGCTGCACCTGGACTTCGTGGCAGACAGAGTTGGTGATTACCTGGCGGCGACCGATCCGCGATTTGTCACCGATCCCACCTACTCCGTGGTGCGCGAGCGGGTGATCAAGGCGCTGCGCGAGTTTCGCTTCAGCAGGCTCAGGCTGGACATGAAACGAAACGATCAGCAGCTTGATACACTGGTGCAGGTACAGGGCCGCGGCGATTACGAGAGCGGACAGGAAGTTAACCTCAACGTTACCGTCAGCGACCTGGACTGGCTGATCAGTCGCTACCTCGCCATGCCAACGCAGGTACAGGCCGTGCAGGAGTAAAGTTGAACAATGAGCGTTACATGCGCTACACCCTGATACTGGCGCTTGCGTTTGCATCGGCCGGCGGCTGCCTTCGGATGAAGGTCGACCCCATCGAGGTCAAGCCGATCACGCTTAATGTAAACCTGAAGATCGACCGCGAGCTGGATGAGTTTTTTGCCTTCGAGCAGGAGCTCGGCCCGCTTCCGCCGCCGGAACCGACATCCGCCTCACCTGCCACCAGTCCTGCAACGCAACCGGTTCAGCCATAGGGAGAACCCCATGTTTACACGCCTACTGATCGCCCTGCTGTCAGTCGCTTTGCTTGGCAATGCAAGTTCAGCGTTCGCCGCCAGCGAGGCTGAATTGCAGGAACGCTTCAAGGATCGTTTTCCCCAGCTCCAGAGCCTGAAGCAGCAGGGAAAGGTTGGGGAGACGGCCGCCGGCTTCGTGGAAGCGGTCAAGCCTGAGTTTGCCGACGAAGTCTCGGCAGTGGTGGCGCCGGAGAACAGCGACCGGCGAGAGCTCTATGCCATGCTCGCCAAGAGAAACAATACCACGCCGGAAGCGGTGGCCGCCCGCAACGCCGCGAGGAACTTTGCCAATGCAAAACGCGGGGAGTGGCTCAAGAACGCCGAGGGTAAGTGGTACCAGAAGGAATGATCGCGCTGCCGGGCATAGAAGAGCGCCACGTCCTTGATTGTCCGGCCGTGACCGATAATATCTGACGCTTCGTCCGAAAGGACGCTGAGTCGGTAGCTCAGTTGGTAGAGCATGGCACTTTTAATGCCAGGGTCCTGGGTTCGAGCCCCAGCCGACTCATTCCCCCCTTACACAACTTACATATGCAGAAAAGCGTTGAGGGCGAGTAGTCAGTTACTTCGTCATTTCGTGATGAAATCGACAGCCTGGATGTACCTCATCCGGCTTCCCTTGCTCTGAGCGTACATGTTCGCCGAGGATTCCCTTACCTCGCGCGTCGGAGACCGCCCGCTCCACTTGGGGTGGCCTGCTCTAGAACCCGCCGTTGGCTTCAACTGCCTTTACGAAGTCCACCAGCGCCTGCTTCCACGTCCGCATCTTCTGCCCGATGGCCTGCTCCAGTGATGAGCAATCCAGAACGCTGTAGCTGGGACGATGCGCCGAGTCGGGGCGCATCTGCTTGTACTGCTCGGAGCTGATCGGGGAAAGATCGGCCGGCACCTTGAACTGCTCAAGCGTCTCCCTGGCGAACTCGTACCAGGTGGTCGGCTCGGAGTTGGTGCAGTGGAAGATGCCGCTGACATCCGCCTGAGCCACTGCCACCATCGCTTTCGCCAGATCAACGGTGTAGGTGGGACATCCGCGCTGGTCATCCACGACACGCAGCGGCTTGCCCTGTCGGGCGACCTCCACCATGGTGCGAGGGAAACTCGGACCGCCCACGCCATACAGCCATGCCGTCCGCAGGATCGCCCAGCCCGGGGGATTTGTCTGCTGAAGCGCCTGCTCACCAAGCAGCTTTGAACGGCCATACGCAGAGAGCGGCGCCGGTTTGTCATCCGGCCTGTATGGCGTCCGGCCATTGCCATCAAAAACAAAATCCGTGCTGATGTGTATGAGTTTTGCGCCGTACTTCTTCGCCATCTCTGCCAGTGTGCCGACAGCATGGCCATTGACGGCGTTGGCCAGTTCCTCCTGCTGCTCGCACAGGTCAACCTTGGTGAAGGCGGCGCAGTTGTAGACTACCCTGGGCCGAACCTCGGAGAATACGGCTTCCACATCGCCGGCTTTCGTCAGGTCACATTCTGGCAGATCCCTGCCGACGAAGCTGATGCCTCGCCCCGCCAACTCCGCCGCCAGCGCCCGCGCCAGCATCCCCTTGCAGCCGAAAATTACCGCGTCAGCCATGAATGAGTGCCTTTATGTCCTTCCCTGCCGCAGCGTCGAGTGTCCATGCCCCTTGTGGGGGGGGCATGATTCTTTACCTACCTCTGGGCGTACTGCATCTGGTAATACTTCAGATATTCGCCACTCTTGATGTCGCGCCACCACTGCTCATTGCTGCGATACCAGTTGATAGTCTGGACGATGGCGCTATCGAAGCGGAAGCGCGGCTCCCAGCCCAGTTCGTTCTTGATCTTGGAGGCGTCGATGGCGTACCGCCGATCGTGGCCGGGCCGGTCCTTCACGAACTTCACCGACTTCTCCCAGCTCGCCCCCATCTCGCGCAAGATAACCTCAGTGATGGTGCGGTTATTCAGCTCGTTGTTGCCGCCGATGTTGTAGACCTCGCCAAACTTGCCCTTGTTCAGCACGGTCCAGATGGCCTCGCAGTGATCCTCAACATACAGCCAGTCACGGACGTTCAGGCCATCGCCATAGAGCGGAACCTGCTTACCCTCGATGAGGTTGGTCACAAACAGAGGGATCAACTTCTCGGGGAACTGGTACGGGCCGTAGTTGTTGGAGCAGCGGGTGGTGAGGACCGGCATGCCGAAGGTATGGAAGTACGACCTCACCAGGCAGTCGGCCGCCGCCTTGCTGGCGCTGTAGGGGCTGTTGGGCGCCAGCGGCGTCTCCTCGGTGAACTTCACCTCTGGCTTGTCCTCCGGCAGCGTGCCGTAGACCTCATCCGTCGACACCTGCAGGAACTTGCTCACGCCCAGGGAGCGGGAGACATCCAGCAGCACCTGCGTACCCACCACGTTAGTCTGCACAAACGGTCCGGAACCAAGAATGCTGCGGTCTACATGGCTCTCAGCCGCAAAGTTGACCACCTCTGATACGCCATGCTCGCGCATGGTGCTCTCCACAGTCGCCGCATCGCAGATGTCGCCTTTCACAAATACCAGGCGCTCATCGCTGAGCAGGTCGGAGAGGTTGGCCATGTTGCCGGCATAGGTAAGCTTGTCGAATGCCACCAGCTTCAGGTCATGGTCCTGGCGCAGCAGCAGACGGACGAAGTTCGACCCGATGAAGCCGGCCGCCCCGGTCACGAGAATGGTTCGCTTTGCTTTCACGGGCGGGCAGTCTACCTGATGCATGTTGTTTTCTGAAGCCCGGCGCAGGGCCTAATTTCCACCCCCCGGGGCATCCCGCGCCGCTCATCGGTAAAAATCGAAAAAAAACAACTTTCCCACCACCGTTTCGGATGTCCTCGCAGCGGTTCTGCCCGTAGCATGCTAGTAAGTGGAAGTAGCTGATAAGGATCACAGACATGAATGATACGGCCAAACAACACGAGCAAGCCGTCTGCCAGCGTATTGGCGGCAACCTGAAACCCATCACATCCGCAGATGAGCTGCTGGGCGAGTGGGAGATGCGATTTGGCGGCCCAGGCGGCTCCAGCAAGGTACAGTGGCACTACCGCTTCCAGCCGGATGGCTCGGTCCAGGTGAGCGATGAGCAGTGGCAATGGAGATTCAATCCCGACGGCACCATCAGCCTCGCCTCGCAGGAGGAGGATGACAGTGAAGCTGAAGTGATGTACCCCTACCAGGCGGATGATGGCCGAATCGTCCTGGCGAATGATGATGTCAGCCTCATCGAGGTACTCACCAGGGTGGCCGGGTAGCTGGCCTATGACTCTGTACGGAACTGCCGGCGGAAGCGCATCGGCGTTGTCCTGAGCTTGCGGCGGAAAGTGTCGGCCATCCACCTGGCATTGGCAAAGCCGCACCGCTGCGCGACCACCTTCACACCAAGGTCAGATTCCGCCAGCAGTTCCTTCGCCTTTCGCAAGCGGACATGGTGGATCTGCTCCAGCATCGTCCGTCCCACCAGTGCCTTGAAACGCCTCTCGAGCGTCCGCCGGGCCGCCGGCACTCGCTGCATGAGCCATGCGACGTTTATGTCGTCGGCGTAGTGTTCATTGATCAGGCGCAGTACAGCAGCCACATCGGGATCATCTATGGCGATGAGATCTGACGACGCCCGCGCCACCACCCGTAGCGGCGGAAGCTGAAGCTCCTGTGAGGGCCGGCTGGGATTCTCTATCCGCTCATTGAGCATCCTGGCAGCCTCATAGCCCATCGCATAGAGCGGCTGGGCAACGCTGGACAGCGGGATCTCACTCAGCTCACATGCTAGCTCATCGTCGTCCACGCCCAGTACCGCGATCTCCTCTGGAACCCTTAGCCCGACCTGCAGGCATGCTGAGATGACCTCCACACCGATTGCATCATTGGCGGCGAGGATGCCACAGGGCTTGGGCACGCTGCGCAGCATCAGATAGAGCCCGCGCATGAACCTTGGCCGCTGCCGGCCATCGTAAAAACTGCCCATATGCACCCGCGGCGGAGCAAGCCCCCTGCTGGCAAGTGCCTTTGCGAATCCGCTTAAGCGAAGTTGCACAAACGGCCAGGGCCCGTGACCGACGAATCCAAAATGCTTGAGCCCCAGCTCAGCCAGGTGTTCGGCGGCCATCTCACCCAGGGCGTCCTCATCACAGCAGACGGAGGACGCAAGCTCATCATGGTATGGGCCGCCAATAAACACGATCGGCAACCCATGCCGATGGGCCAAACGGTTCACTTCCGGATGCCCGTCGATGGAAACCACCCCATGGGCGGCGAGATTTTCCTGATCGATGCTCTTTAGTGTGGTGTGGCAGGAGAGATGCCAGCGCGACCGATGGCGGGCGTAGGAGATCACACCATGCACAATTCCCCGGTGAAAACGGGTGTCAGACTTTCCGATCAGCAGTACTCGCGGGCGTTCATCGAATGACATGCCAAGCTCCGCATTTGGCGTAAATACAGACTTCTTTAACGCAAATTACGCATTGACTCAAGTATCTGCACTTCGCATATTCATTCTTATCAACCGAGGAGGTGTAGATGCCTCACGCATCTCTTGTTCGTGCAACGCGCTATCGTAGCGGCTCGTCGAGGGGGCCTGTCGCATTCACCCTGGTCGAGTTGCTTGTGGTAATCGGGATTATTGCGGTACTTCTGGCGATTTTGCTGCCATCTCTCAGTCGTGCGCGACAGGCGGCCATGCAGGTTGCATGCCTGAGTAACCTCAGGCAGATCGGGCTGGCGTTCATGCAGTATGCTGACAACAACCGCAACTTCTATCCTGTTGCCTACAACCCGGACGGCAACAGCTACAACACCTGTGAGAAATACGAGCTGGAGGTCATGCTTTCGCCGTACATTGGCGAGCCCCTGACGATTGAGCATGCCTATGCCAACGTAAGGGTCGGCGGAGGGATATGGATCTGCCCAGCGGCTCCGGTAACCACCGGCCCGCATCCCAATTACCCCTCGGCCAAGATGTACCTTTGGGAGAATGAGGATGGCGATCACCTGCGCAGCAACTGCTACGCGGGACTGTGGTATCACTACCGCACGGACCACTCATTTCGTCCGCCACAATCGACCACCGGTCCAACTTGGCGCCGGACCTACTTCAGGGGGCATGAATCCGCCGCCCCGCTCCAGTGGTGCTCAGTGCGCCTGACGCCTGGCAATGATAATCGTGGCCTGGCCGCCCGCAGTTGGCACTACCCCAATGGCCGGCCGACGCTGTTCGTCGACGGTCACGCCGCCGTCCTGAACAATCCCTACTACAAGGGCGACTTCCAGCACATTCTCTCAGCCAATGCAGAGCCCCTCAATGTCCATGCCTGGGTACAGCCGTATGGGAGTGACTGGCTCTACTCGGCCAGCAAATACGAGGTATCAGAATATTGAGGTGCGCATTAAACTTCTAACAGGAGGTTCTATGACACGTTACGCACTGCTGTCTGCAGTTCTCGCCACTTCGTTCGCGGGCGCGGCCCTGGCTGCCCCGATCATCATCGACAATGGTGACCCGGGAACCGTCCGCATGGGCGATGGTTTCTACGGCAATAGCACCGACGGTGACGGCCGCACGTCCTACGGCGGCGACTATAGCTGGGCCAACCAGAAAGGCGCCGGCAATACCGCCTATTACGCCTGGCAGTTCTCGGGCATCACTCCCGGTGAGTATGAAGTCTACGTCACCTGGTCGGTGAACCGTCCCAACTGGCAGTCGACAAACAGCTCGGTGACATACTACGTGGTGGATGGAGCTATTGTAGCGCGGGACTACGATCCATATCGCGACATGATCCCCGCCGATGGCGCATCGATCCTTGACT
>JAKORQ010000394.1 GCA_029777755.1 Planctomycetota bacterium | reverse complement strand
TGCCCCCTTCATTGCTGATCGATATCTCGAAGATAGATCTGAATACGGTTCTTTTTGATCAGGAAGCAATCCGCCAGCGCAACCCGCAGCGCGGGGACATGGAGCATCTAAACGGCATCATCTGGGCCAATCCGACAGATCACCAGATCATCGGGTACAAGGATGTGCGCGAAGATGAGTTCTGGGTTTCCGGGCATATTCCCGGCCGGCCGCTGCTACCGGGCGTGATCATGATCGAGGCGGCGGCGCAGCTTGCTTCCTTCTATGCCGCCACCTATCACCGCTGGACCGGGTTTATCGGCTTTGGCGGGGTGGAAGACTGCAAGTTCCGCCAAGCGGTATCGCCCGGGTGCCGGATGTACCTGCTGGGCGTGCAGACCTGGATGCGACACCGTCGCATCGGCTCACGAGTACAGGGCGTGGTCGATGGCAACATGGTGTTCGAGTGCAGCGTGGTTGGCGTTCAGATGTAGCAGTGCCGATCACAGACCTTGACGAATTACAGGAGGATGGCGAGCCGCTTAACTCGGCTCGCCTTCTTCGTTGACAAACAAGCCTTTGAGCGGGGGTGGGCGGCCGATATACTCGCCAGCGCCTGCTTTGCCGGGCGAGGGTCGTTGCTGGGGGGCAGTGGAAACCGTGGAGACCACTGTGGCCGAGGCTGTCATCAAGCGTGTTCTTCTGAAAGAGCCACCGTTTTCCGATCACGCCGCATCGCGGAGCGCCCCCCCGTGGGAGCGAGTCGCAGAGTGGCCGGCCAGGTGGCTTGCATTCCCTCTGGATAGTGGATTTGTCCTCTACCGTCTGCTGCTCAAGCTGGAGGAGCCGCTCCATGCCCGTATCCATGTCACCGCGGATGAGCGCTATGAGCTCTATGTGGACGGAGTCCTGCAAGCACGGGGAAGTGAGCGGGGATGCCCGGGGAACTGGTTCTACGAGTCGTACGATCTGCAGTTTCCGCCAGGCAGGCACGCGATAGTCGCGCGGGTCTGGGCGCTCAAGGAGGATGCTCCCTGGGCGCAGATGAGCGTGCGGCCGGGGTTCCTGCTGGCGGCCGAGGGGGCGGCGAATGAACTTCTGTCGACCGGCAAGGCAAAATGGGAGATGCTGCCGCAGAGCGGCATCACGTGGCAGAGCACGGCGGATCAGTTTGGGATACTGCTCGGCGGCGGGCCAGGTTTCTGCTTCGACTGCGCGAGACTGGATCCGGCGTGGAAGCAGGGGAAATCAGGCGTATGGGACCAGGCCAGCGCGGGTGAGATTCCCTCAGTAGCGGCGACGAGCAACTTTGTCGATCACGATCGCCATCTGCTCACGCCGGCGACGCTTCGGCCACAACTGTCAGGGCCAATCACCTCGGCCGCGCTGCGCTACTGCGGGAAGGAGGACGTCTTTGCCGACCCGCTAAGAGCAGTTCGTGAGGATGGCGCGGACCGCAAGCTGCAGTTCTCCCTGGCGACGATACTGAAGGGCCAGAGTTTCACGGTCCCGGCCAGGACGAGCCTTCGCGCGATCATCGACCTGGGAGGATACTTCTGCCATTACCCGTCGATCCGTTTCTCCGGTGGAAAAGGTGCCCAGATTCGCATGCGGTATGCGGAATCCCTCTGGGATAGCGCAACTGAGAAGAGCATGGAGCAGCGCGACCAGATCGATGGCCGGGTATTCCGCGGGATGCATGACAGCATCATCCCCGACGGCAGGCAGATGCAGATAGATACCCCGTGGTGGCGGGCGGGCCGATTCGTGCAGCTCGAGATCAAGACCGTCCGCGAGCAGCTGACGATTGAATCACTTTCATTTCAGGAGACGCGTTACGACCTGGGGATCGAGTTCAAACTTGAGTCAAACGTGCCTGGGCTGAGCGATATCTCGGCCGTGGCACTGCGAACGCTGCAGATGTGTTCGCACGAGACGTACATGGACTGCCCGTATTACGAGCAGCTTCAGTATGTCGGGGATACGCGGTTGCAGGCTTTGCTCTCTTACCTGATATCGCCGGATGCGCGGCTGGCACGCAAGGCGATCCTCATGTTCGAGGCATCGCGAGCCAATTCCACGGGTCTGGTGTTCGACAGCTACCCGGGCAAGGGGAAACTCATCCCGCCGTTTGCCCTGTGGTGGGTGGTGATGATAGCCGACTACGCCCGCTGGCGCGGCGAGCCGGAGTTGATACGGGAATTGCTGCCGGGGGCCAGGGAAGTGGTGCAGCGTCTTGCCCGGCTTGATGAGAATGGACTGCTGATCAGCCCGCGCGGCTGGAACTACGTTGATGTGGCGCAGGGGTTTGAGCATGGCGTACCTCCGGGCGGACAGCCAGGTGGTCGAAGTGGTGTTCTGCACTGGCAGCTCATCTACACGCTGGTTCGCCTGGAGGAACTGGAGGATGATTTCGGCGAGGAGAGCTTTGCGGATCACTGGCGCACGCTGGCGGATGAGATGGTCAAGTCGGCCGAGAAACATTACTGGGACAAGAAGCGCGAGATGTTTGCCGATGATCCCGATCACAACCATTTCTCACAGCATGCGCAGGTGCTGGCCGTTCTGACGCGGCTGCTGAAGAGATCGCGCGAGCAGCAGTTGATCAATCGCACGCTGCGCGAGAAGGAGCTGGCGCGGTGCAACATCTATTTCTCGCACTATCTTTTTGAGGCGGCCGCCCTGTATGACCGCGGAGCTTATCTGCGCTCGCGACTGGGCGACTGGAGCAGGCTGATAGAGCAGGGGTTCAGGACATTCCCGGAGCACTTCGGGTCGACACGCTCGGAATGCCATGCATGGAGCGCGCATGTGCTGTATCACATCCTCACGACGATCGTGGGGATAAAAATGCTCGGCCCGGGAGCGAAGCGGGTGCGCATCGAGCCTGCCCTGGAGAAGGGCGAGCGGATAAAGGTGTCGTTCGCCCATCCCAGGGGAATGCTGCACCTGGACATCCATCAGGAGGACAACCTCGAGGGGCTGCTGGTTGCGCCTCGAGGTGTCCAGATAGAAGGCCCGCTGGGTAATGTGAAGCTGCGGCTTACTTAGCGGCAGCCACCGGCTCTTCCGGCTGCGCCACCAGTTTCTCCTCCTCGGCGTGAAGGAGATGATACTCGTAGGCGTCAACCAGAGCCTGCCAGCTGGCGTCGATGATATTCTCACTGACGCCGATGGTGCCGAAGATCTCAGCAGAGCCGTCCGCCTTGCGGCGCTTGGATTCGACCACCACGCGCACGCTGGCGGCCGTTTCCGCGCGGCTGTTGATCACCCGCACCTTGTAGTCCGTCAGGCGAACATCCGCGATCTGCGGATAGTGCGAGAGCAGGGCCTTGCGCAGGGCGCCATCGATGGCGTTGACCGGGCCATCACCCTCGGCCACCCAGTGCTCCACCGTGCCGTTCACATGCAGCTTGACGCTGGCCTCGGCGACAGGAGTGTTGCCATCATTGCGGAACACCACGATGCGATAGTGGTCGAGCGTAAAGAACGGATGGTACTTGCCCAGTTCCTTTCGCAG
>JAKORQ010000393.1 GCA_029777755.1 Planctomycetota bacterium | reverse complement strand
CCTGGATGAGATTATCAAGGACCACCCCGTCATGCTCAACCGCGCGCCTACGCTGCACCGCCTGGGCATCCAGGCGTTCGAGCCTGAGCTGGAGGAGGGCCGCGCCCTGAAGCAGCACCCGCTGAACTGCACCGCCGTCAACGCCGACTTCGACGGCGACCAGATGCCCATCCATCTGCCGCTGTCCGCAGAGGCACAGGCCGAAGCGAGACTGCTGATGCTCTCCGCCAACAACCTGCTGCGTCCTCAGGACGGCGGCCCCGTCACCGTGCCTACTCAGGATATGGTGCTGGGTTCCTACTATCTGACCTTCGAGCGTTTTGAAAACGGCGTTTCTCAGATGGTGAACGACGACTATTGGCCCGGCAGCATCGACTTTGCGCTGGCCGGCAAGAATCTCAAGGACCTCTCGGAAGAGGAAAGAGAAGCCACCGAGTGCCTGCTGAACGTGTACCGTGATGAAGACGAAGCCATGATGGCCTACAACGAGCACGTCATCGGTATGCACCAGCCCATCTGGGTGCGCGTGGGCAAGGAACTCACAGAGGAGCAGTATCGCTATCTGGAGTCCTGCCGCCAGAAGGACGGCGCCTATCCCGTGCCCCATCTGAACCTGTGCGAGGAAGAGGCCGTTGACGAGGAATCCGGCGAAACACGCAGGGTCTTCAAGGGCTACTGCCTGGTGCACGCCACCCCCGGCCGCATCATCTTCAACCGCAATATCCCCCAGGAGCTGGGCTTTGTGAAGCGGTTTGACAGCAACGGGATGCCCGGCGCTCACTTCTTCGATTATGAGATCACCGAGACCTGCGGCAAGAAGCTGCTGGGCAAGATCGTGGACCGCACCATCAAGCAGTACGGCTTCACCATCGCCGCCGAGGTGCTCGACAGCATCAAGGCCACCGGCTACAAATACTCTACCCGCGGTTCCATCACCATCTCCATCTCCGACATGACCGTGCCTGACGACAAGTACCGCCTGATCAACGAGACGGAAGACCGCGTGGTGGATATCGAAGAGCAGTACAACATGGGCTTCATCACCGATGAAGAGCGCTATAAGATGGTCGTGGCCGAGTGGGAGAAGACCACCAACGACGTTACCGACGCGCTGACCGCCAGCCTGGATAAGTACAATCCCATCTTCATGATGGCTGACTCCGGCGCCCGTGGCTCCATGAAGCAGATCCGTCAGCTGACCGGTATGCGCGGCCTGATGGCCAACACCGCCGGTAAGACCATCGAGATCCCCATCAAGGCCAACTTCCGTGAAGGCCTGTCCGTGCTGGAATACTTTACTTCTTCCCGCGGCGCCCGTAAGGGCCTGGCCGATACGGCTCTGCGTACCGCGGACTCCGGTTACCTGACCCGCCGCATGGTGGACGTCTGCCAGGACGTCATCATCCGCGAAGACGACTGCGGCGTGGAGAAGGGCATTCTGGTCTCCGAGATCTCCGAGGGCGGTCAGGTCATCGAGAAGTTCTCCGAGCGTATCCGCGGCCGCTTCCCGGTGCACGATATCCTGAAGCCCGGCACCGATGAAGTGCTGGTTTCCAAGGATCACATGATGACCGAAAAGGATGCCGAGCTGCTGGAGAGCTTTGACATTCACGCCGCCGAGATCCGCACCGTGCTGACCTGCAAGGCGCACAGCGGCGTGTGCGCCAAGTGCTACGGCATGAACCTGGCCACCTCCCAGCCCGTGGGCCCCGGCGAGGCTGTCGGCATCATCGCCGCCCAGTCCATCGGTGAACCCGGT
>JAKORQ010000392.1 GCA_029777755.1 Planctomycetota bacterium | reverse complement strand
CGTACACGAAGCGCAGTTGGCCGCCGGCCAACCCGAGCGTGAAGACGCGCGCCTGCGTGGGCAGATGCACCGGGGCAAGCCAGCGGGTGTCGCGCGCCAGTATCTGCGCCCCGTCATCACCTGAGAGAAAAATGAACAGCCGCCCTGCCTCCTCAAACAGACGAGCGGGCTCGCCAGTGGCGATCTCAGTCGAGCCGAGCAACTGCCAGCTGCCTCCGCGAAGCTGCCACAGGGAAAGCGTCTGCTCAGCCAGGCTGGCCAATACCGGCAGCCCATCTGCCACTCCCAGCGTCAGGCTGCTCGTGGCTTCCTGCGGCAGTGAAGCGCTGCGCTCCCACTGGCCGCGGGAAAGTTGATAGAGCATCATTTCTGATGCGCTGGCCGATGGGTCGGCGTCCGGGTGCGCGGGCGCGGATGCCGGCAGTTCGCCCAGCGCATATAGCGAGCGTTCATCACCAGCGAGCGCCACAAGCCGTGCGTTGTCAGGCAGCCGCCGGCCGGAGCTTTGCCCGACGATCATCCAGTCGCCATTATGCAGCAGCGCGACCAGGTCGCCGCCGTATGTGGTGACATCGCGAACCTCGGCCGGCAGGATGGTCGCCAGGCGCCACTGCGGATCCCCCTCTTCCCGCCGGTAGATGCGGCTGTACACCATCTCCTGGTTCTCGCCCTGCATCACCTCAACCAGCCAGACGGCTTTCTGCAAGCGGGACGACTCCAGATGCAGGGCACGCAGCTTCGCTTCGGCCGCCAGGGCTACAACGGGGGCAAGCAAAATCCAGAGAAACACCAGGAACCGGCGGCTACTCATCTACGCGAATCTCCCTCTTCACGGGGATAGTTCTCACGAACCGGAAGCTGTTGTCGTTGGGGGCACCATCGTGCTCAAACTCTGTCCGAGTGAGCTGCATCCTCATCTTAGTACCCGACTCAGGAAAGAGCAGATTGTAAACCGTCGCCATCCGTGGCGCGTCCTGTTCACTGGATATGGGTTTATGGTCCTTCAGGTCAGCACCCAGTATCGGCCGACCATCCGTATCGAACAGTACCACCCGCGTCGGCAGCAGCGTCTGCATGTCATACCAGACCTCACGGGTGGCGATGTACCGATCGTTGTGCCGCTTCACCCACACCAGCATGTAGACGCGGTAATAGTCGTTGAAGCGCAACACCGGCGCCGGCTCGGCCAGCAGGTCGGTGTTTAGCGTGCTGATCCCCAGCACCTCCAGTATCCCCTGCGGCGACATGCGAATCTGGGAGCTGATCTGCATGTCCGGCTTCACATACCCCCACCACATGGCATCCGGGCCGGGTTCCGGCGCGATCATCCAGAAACGCTCGCGATTGATCCCCAGGTCCAGCACCAGTCCCGCACCGGTCTTGCTGGCCCGCAGGCGAAACTCGGATGGCGCTCGATACTGCAGCGTGCTGGAATTCTCCTCATACAGGTAGGTCTGTTTGCCGGTCTCAGGGTCGACGATGGTCGCCTCATATGTGAAGCGGGCCCACAGCGAGGGGATCCGCGCGTTGTTGGCATTGATTGCGGCGACCAGTTGCTCCAGCGTCATCGTCGCCCCGGTATAGCCACGCTCCGGCGAAGCTACGTTCCTGCTGGCGCAGCCGGCCATCAGCAGGCAGAAAACGCCCAGGAAAATCAGCACTCTGAATCTGGCGATAGTGAGTTGCATCAAGCTTCTTCGTTGAGGATCTCGCCCAGGTGCTCGGTTACCTCGGCAATTTTGGCGTCGTCCATTTGCGGGTTGAGCAGTTCGAGTTTCTCGTCTTTGCCACGGAAACGCACGATCCAGGTCTCCTTGCCATCCTCCAGCCTTGTATCCTCGTACACCAGGATGCGTTTGCGCATCAGGATCAGCCCCAGCACGAAGCGGAAGTTCATCTTGGAAGGCTCGTCGGTATCGGCGAGCTTCTCAAAGATCTGCTTGAGAACCTCGTCATCGACAAACAGCTTCTTCTTCGCATTGGGCTGCGGCATGGTGGTCTGCCAGAAGGCCAGCACGCCCTCCCGCGGGAAATCATTCCATGCCTCCATGCACACGTCAGCGCGCTCAAGGCCGGTGGCTGTCTCCTTGACCGCGGCCATGAACTTCTCGCCGGGAGCGATCTCCTTTCCCGTAACGACGCACTTGCCGCCCGGACGGGCGACTTCGTAACTGCCTGGTTTTCCTGGTGGCTGCGACACGTTGGGCAACTCCACAAATACAAACCGCCGTTGCAGGTTAACACAGAAGCGCCGGCGGGGAAAATCAGCCGTATCGGCCGATCATGTCAAGCCGTATATCACAGGTTAGCCGCCGCTCTCCAACGTCTAGACTGTCCAAACGGCAATGGTATGCTGCCATACGGCTGTTACACCTCAAATCGAAGGAGCAAACATGGCTTTCACAATCGGCCGCGGCACCAACATTTCACACTGGCTCAGCCAGAGCAATCAGCGTGGAGAGGCCAGGCGTGCATTCTTTACCCGCGAGGACGTCAAGCGTATCGCAGACTGGGGGTTCGACCACATCCGCCTGCCCATCGACGAGGAGCAGATGTGGGATGAAAAGGGAAACAAGGAGAAAGAGGCCTGGGACCTGATGGATCAGGCGCTCGCCTGGACTGAGGAGTTTGGGCTTAAGATCATCATCGATCTGCACATCCTCCGCTCTCACCACTTCAACGTGGCTTCCTCCGTCAAGCTGTTCACCGACCCGGCCGAGGAGAAGCGTTTCGCCGGGTTCTGGGAGGAACTGTCCAACCACCTCAAGGGCCACCCGGAAGACCGCGTGGCGTATGAGCTGATGAACGAACCGGTCGCCAAAGATCCCGAGGACTGGAACCGCGTTGCGAGAACCGCCTACAACACCCTCCGTGCCCGCGAGAAGACGCGCATCATCGTGCTCGGCTCCAACCGCTGGAACGCGGTCGACCAGTTGCCGGCGCTGTGGATCCCGGAGGACAGGAACACCATCATCACCTTCCACTACTACCTGCCCATGCTGGTCACCCACTGTCGGGCAAACTGGACCGACGTGGGCAAGTACACCGGCCCGGTCAACTACCCGGGCAAGCCGGTAAGCGATGTGGATTTCGCCGCCCTTTCGCCCGAGATCCGCAAGATCGTCGAGCCGATCAACGTACACTACGACCGCGATCG
>JAKORQ010000391.1 GCA_029777755.1 Planctomycetota bacterium | reverse complement strand
CACCGACACCAGGTCCAGGTGATCCAGCCGCCGGCGCACGATCATGCCCGACACCACCGCCGAGATGATCACCACCAGCGCCGCAAACCCATAGGTCGATCGGCTGATCACCACCGGCAGCCTGAATGATTCTGATTCCACCGCGGCCACGATCCACGCCGACAGCAGGTATCCGCAGACCATGCCCACCGGCAGCGCCAGCAGAGTCAGTACCGCCAGTTCGCCCAGCAGAATCGCCGAGATTTCGCCACGGGTGAATCCGATCACCCGCAGCGTCGCCAGCTCACGACTGTGTTCTGAGAACGAGATTCGCGCCGTGTTGTACACCACTCCGGCCGCGATCGCGCAGGCAAAAATCACGTTGAAAAACTGGATCTGCCGCTGATTCTGTGCCTGCGTCTCGTTGAAGCTCTGTACCGACGCATCCTTCACGCTCACTGCCGCCACGCGCGGCGTGCGCTTGAGCTGATGGTAAAGGTCATCCATCTGACTCTCATCCACCGAGAGAAAAACGGCCGAGATGGTATCCCCCTCCTGCACGAGGCGACGAAGGGCATCGATGTCCATGTAGGCATTGGTGCCGGCGTACTCGCGCACAGTGGCGGCGAGGGTGACGCGATACAGCCCGCGCCGACCTTCCATTACCTGCACCCACAGTTCATCACCAACATTTACCCCCAGTACCTCGGCCAGCTTCTCAGAAACCACGATCCCCTCGGGCGGAAGGTGAACCTGCATCATGTCCTCGTCAATGACGCGAAACAGCGTGGCATTCGGCTCAAGGCCGGTGATGGACGTTCGCCGCGAAAGACTCCCCGCATGCAGCCGCACCGGTACCGCGCGCATCGGCTCGGCATGCAGGACGCCCGGGAACCGCGACACCTCATGCAGCGCCGAGGAGGACGCCGGCTCCACGAAGCTGACCGTCACGTCCTGCCGCTGCTGCACGTAGAAGCCGAACTGGATCATGTAATCGATGGCGTCAGTGACAAAGCTTCCCAGGATCAGCACGGCCACCGCCATGGAGATGCCCAGCACCGACATGGCCGCCTTGATCGGCTGCCGCTCCAGGTGACGCAGCACCATCCTGGCCGGCTGGGTGAACAGCCGCTGGATGGCAAGCCTCTCCACCACGCTGGCGCGATAGGTTGCCGGCGGCTCGGGGCGCATCGCCTCCGCGGCCGGCAGTTTCACCGCCCGGTGCACAGCACGAAATGTCCCCAGCACGGCCGACCCGGCCGCCGTGGCCAGCGCATAGAAGAAGATCGACGTATCCGGGCGAAACACGTACTCCGGAAAGTGATAGAACTGGGCATAGAGCACGGTCAGCCCGCGTGCCAGCCACAACCCGGCCGCCACCCCCAGCGCCGAGCCAATGAAGGCGATCACCAGCACGAACTTAAGGTAGTGCGCCCCCACTTCCCAGCGGCTGTAGCCAAAGGCCTTCAGTGCTGCCACCTGCTCGCGCTGCGTGCCTATCAGGCGTGTCATCACCACGTTCAGCAGGAACCCGGCCACGCCCAGGAAGATGATCGGCAGGATCAGCCCCATCCCCCGCAGGGAGCGAATCTCATCCGAGAGAAAGCGGTTGGAGATCTGGTCATCCCGACCATAGGAACCGATGGCGCCATATCGATCTGTCAGGCGATCCAGCTCGCGGATCACCTCCTGCTCATTGGCGCCGGGCAGGAGCTTTATGGTGATGTCATTGAACGCATCATCCATATCGAAGGCGTTGGCAAGTTCCTCATATCCCATCCAGAACACACCGAAGCGACGATTGTCCGGCAAGGCGTCCAGGCCGCGGATGGTGAGCACATACTCGGGCGAGATCGCCACGCCGACGATCTGGAGAGTCTGGAGACGCTGGTTGAGGATGGCGGTCACGCTGTCGCCGGGATGAAGATTGTGCGCCTGGGCAAACGCTTCGTTGACGATCACCTCCGCGGCGTGTCCCGGCTCGATGTAGCGGCCTTCGCGCAGGTGGATGTCGTTGAGGATCGGCCGGCTCCGCTCAGGCAGGGAGATCATCCGCGCCACCGCCGGCTCGGCCATGTCCGGCACATCCAGCGTCACATCCTGCACGATGCGGGTCTGGACGACCGCCACTCCCGGGATGGCCGCTATCTCCTCCCGCAAACTTTCCGGGGCACGCTTCACCTGGGCGAAGACGTCGGCGAAGCGGTAGCGGGAGTAGTAGACATCCTTGCTCTGCTCCAGCGAAGCCAGCATGGTCAGCGACATGACAAACGTCGCCACGCCGCAGGCCATCACCACGCAGATGGCAAAGGTCTGCCCCTTCATCTGCATCAGGTCGCGAAGAAGTTTGCGATTCAGGGCAGTCATGCATCACCAAACCAGTTCAGAGGCCGGCCGGCGCGACTCGTTCTTCCTGACGCTGCCGATCCTGCCGTCGGAAAGAGTGATGATCCGGTCGGCCATCTCCGCGATGACCGAGTTGTGCGTGATCACCGCGGTGGTCGTTCCCAGCTCGCGGTTGATCCGGTCGATCGCCTCCAGCACCACCACGCCAGTATGCACGTCGAGGGCGCCGGTAGGCTCATCGCACAGCAGTACCTGCGGGCGCTTGGCAACGGCACGGGCGATCGCTACCCGCTGCTGCTCGCCGCCGGACATCTGCGAGGGAAAATGGTTCATGCGATTCGCCAGCCCGACAATTTCCAGCGCCTCCTCCGGCCGCATGGGATTGCGGGAGATCTCCGTCACCAGTGCGACGTTCTCGCGGGCAGTCAGGCTGGGGATGAGGTTGTAAAACTGAAAGACGAACCCGATATGCTCACGGCGATAGCGGGTGAGCTTCTCATCGTCATACTCGGTGAGGTCCTGATCGCGGTAGATCACCTTCCCGCCAGTGGGCACATCCAGGCCTCCGATGATGTTCAGTAGCGTGGACTTGCCGCTGCCCGATGGCCCCAGCAGCACGGCAAATTCCCCCTCGTAAAGCTCCAGGTCCACCCCGTTGAGCGCGTGCACCTGCACCTCACCCATGTGATAGACCTTGGTGAGATTGCTGGCCGTGAAGACCGCGCGGCGTTGGGGCGATTCACTGCTCATCGGTGCAGAATGCTTTGCCTATGATAGCCGCGCCGGGTGCGAGAGAAGATCCACTGCAATCCTCAGGCAGCGTTCCAGAGCGGCCGGGGTGTTCGCCAACTGACTCTCGCCCTGCCCGGCCGGGTTGGCGGGCGCCTTTATCGCCACGAACTGCACCTCCTCGGGCATGAACCGTCGGCACAGCGCATAGAAACAGGCCACTTCCATGTCCACCAGGTCCTCATCCGCCTCGGAAAACAGCCGCGGCAGATCAGTTGCATGCAGTGGATGGGACGCATCCAAAACCCTATGCCCAAACCCGTAGTAAAAGTCCGTGGAGACTGCCGTGGCCGTGGGAAACGCGGCATGCGGATTCCAGCGTGGCCGATGCACTCTGCCCAGTCCGATGGCATGCAGCCCGGCTGCGGCCGCCCGGGCAGCGTCTATCACATATGCACCGTCGGGCGCGACCCGGCACCTGTGCATCGTTCCGGCCGTGCCGGCCAGTATCAGACGCCTTACCCGGCGCGACTCGGCCAGTTCCCACAGCAGCGGCTCGATACAGCCCGTTCCCATGCCGCAGTAGATGGTCGTCACACCTTCACGCCGCTCGAATACGTAGCTGCGAAATGCATAGCGCCAGGAACAGCTACCGAAGCAGTGCGCAACTGCGTCCTCCGCCATCGACGGATCCTCGCCGGCGATCAGCACGCAATCATCGCTGATGATGCCAGCGGGAGCGTTGGTGTTTGGTCCGATGGATTGCGCCATGGGGCAAACGAGGTCTTGCCGACGATCTACTCGTAGATGATCGGCTGAATCACATTGCAGCGGATCTCCGCCAGGGCATCGCAGAGCTTCTGGTACTGCCGGCCATCCTTGTAGAGGCCGACGATCCCGCCGCCCGACCCGGCGAACTTGGCGCTGGCTCCCACCGAGCGGGCCACCTCGATCATGCGATGGTTCTCCGGGGCGACGTTCATGATCGTCCTTCGCAGGTCATAGTTGGCGTTCATGATTCGGCCGAGTTCATCCCAATCACCCT
>JAKORQ010000390.1 GCA_029777755.1 Planctomycetota bacterium | reverse complement strand
GTGGAGTACAAGTTCTTCGAGCCGGCCTTCTATACGACGGACCTGATGGACTGGGGCATGTCGCTGATGATGTGCAACCGGCTGGGCGAGCAGGCGAAGGTGCTGGTGGACCTGGGGCACCACTGCCAGGGCGCCAATATCGAGCACATCGTCAGCATCCTGATCGACGAGGGCAAGATGGGCGGGTTCCACCTGAACAACCGCAAGTACGGGGATGACGACCTGATGGCCGGGACGACGAACCCATTGGAGCTCTTCCTGATTTTCGACCAGATCGTCGATGCCGCGCTGGATCCGGCGACGGCGGCGACCGCCAACGGCATCGTCTATATGCTCGACCAGTCGCACAACATCGAAGGAAGCATGGAGGGTATCATCCAGTCGGTGATGAACACGCAGACGGCCTATGCCAAGGCGCTGCTGGTGGAGCGGGACAAGCTGGCGGCGGCGCAGGCGGCCGGCGATGTGATCCTGGCCAACCGCACGCTGATGGCGGCCTATGCGCTGGACGTGCAGCCGCTGCTGGCCAAGGCCCGCGCCGAGACGGGCCGCCACCCTGACCCCATCGTCGCCTATCGCGAGGGCGGCTACGCAGCGAAAGTCGCAGCCGAGCGACAGGGGATGGGGGGCGGAGCGTTGGGAGGTTGAACGTTGCAGGTTGCACGTTGAACGTTGCAGGTTGGCATGGAAGATCTGATTTTGCGTTCCTAAGGAGAGAGGACGATGAACCGAGTTGGCATGACGTGGCTGGTGCATTCCGAGCACCTGGCGCCCTACACCGATATCCACCTGAACCCGTGGCCGGATCTGCTGGAGGCAATCCAGGCCGTGGGCATCCACAATTACAGTATTTTTAGCCTGGGCAACCGGATGTTCGCCTACCTGGAAGTGGAAGGCGACGTGGGCGCAGCGCTGGGCAAGCTCGGCGAAACCGAGGTGTACCAGCGCTGGGCTGTGGCCGTGAATCCCTGGGTGATGCCGGAAGCCGTGGAGGGCGGGGGCATC
>JAKORQ010000389.1 GCA_029777755.1 Planctomycetota bacterium | reverse complement strand
ATAGTTGGTAACGCCGATGACGCGGACATCCTGCTCGCGGGCAAGATCGAGAACCTGCTCGACCGTCGTGAACGCCGAGTAGTTCGGGGGCAAATGAACGTGTGAATTATTCTTCAGCATAGACTGACTCAATCCTCGAGACTGTCGGATCACACGGCGATCCTTGCGACCTTGCGCGGCGGCATGTGTATCGCCTCAAACATCGCATCCTCGGCAGCTTCCTTGATCGACTCGCTGATCGTGGGATGCGCAAAGACAATGTGCGCCAGTTCCTTCACGCTGACCTTCTCATGCAGCAGAGCGCCAGCGGTGGCGATGACTTCGGTGGCATTGTGACCGATCATGTGCACGCCAAGAAGTTCACCGGTTTCACGATTGCGAATCACGCGGACAAACCCCTCCGGGTCGTTGGCGGCCAGTGCCTTGCCCAGGAACGAAAGCGGGAAGTGCCCCACCGCGATGGGCAGGTCCTTCTTCACGGCCTCCTCGGTGGTCAAGCCGACTGCGCCGATCTCCGGGAAGGTGTAGACGCAACTGGGAATCGGTGCGGTAAACTCCTTGCCGACGCCAAGGGCGTTCTCCACCGCCACCACACCGTGGGCGCTGGCTGCGTGCGCCAGCAGGCAGCGGCCATTCATGTCGCCGATGGCGTAATAGCCTTTCGCGGCGGTCTCCATGCGATCGTTTACGCGTACGAAGCCGCGATCGGTGGAGATCCCGACAGACTCCAGGCCAAGCTCCGCGGTGGCAGGACGTCGGCCAGTTGCAACCAGTGCCCTGGATGCAACGATGGTCTGGCCGTTGGACAGTTTCGCCTCGATACCCTCGCCGGCGATGGTCAGCGCGTCGATCTTCGTTCCGCAGTGGACAGCGATGCCGCGCTTCTCGAAGCTCTTTTGCAGCGCCTCGGCCACGGCGACTTCGAGATTGGGCAGCAGTTGCGGGAGCATCTCGACGATCGTCACCTGCACACCGAAGGCCTGCATCATGCAGGCAAACTCACATCCGATCACGCCGCCACCCACGATCAGCAGGCTCTTGGGAAGCTCCTTCCAGTGCAGTGCCTCATCGCTGGTGCAGACGTAGTTCGCATCGGTCGGCCATCCGGGGATGCGTGCGGGAGTCGAGCCGGCCGCGAGGATCACCTTGTCTGCCGTGATCTGCGTGGTCTGGTCGTTTTTTGTGATGGCGATCTTCCCGTGTCCGTCCAGCTTCGCGGTACCGCTGAGGATTGCCGCCTTGCGGGCATTGAGCAGACCCTTGATGCCGCCGCGCAGCCCGGCCAGCACCTTGTCCTTGCGAGCCTGGATCTTCGTCCAGTCGAAGCTAACCTCGCCGGCCACGTTGATGCCAAGGCCATCGGCATGGCGAATGTGATGCAGCAGCTCGGCCGACGCCAGCAGCGCCTTGGAGGGTATGCATCCGTAGTTCAGGCAGGTACCGCCGAGAAGGTGCTTCTCGATCACGGCCACCCTGGCGCCCATTTGGGCAGCCTTGATTCCTGCGACATAGCCGCCCGGGCCGCCGCCGATGATTGCGATGTTGTAGTGCTCAGACATTGCTGTTCGTTGATTGCTGATTGTTGATTGTCTTGGCGATCGCCTACAGGAGCGACGTCGGGTTCTCGAGCAGTTCCTTCATCCGCGCCATGAACTTCGCCGCCAGCAGTCCATCGATGATGCGATGGTCGCACGAGAGCGTCATGGTCATGACGCGGCCCGGCCGCATTGCGCCATCCTTCACGATCACTGCTTCCCGCACCGCCCCGACAGCAAGGATGCCCGGCTCCGGCGGATTCACGATCGCCGCGAACTCCTCCACTCCGAACATACCGAGGTTGGTGATGGTGAAGTTGCCCTCACCCCAGCCTTCCAACTTGCCATTGCGGGCGTTCTCGACGATGCGTTTCGTGTTGGCCGCGATCTGCTGGAGATTCATCGCGTTGGCGCCCAGCAGCACCGGGACGGTCAATCCATCCTCCACACCCACGGCGATCCCGATATTCGCGGAGCCGAACTCGACGATCTCATCCCCGTCAATCCTGGAGCGGAACGCCGGGAACTCCATGATCGCCTTCGCGGTGGCCAGCGTGACAACATCATTCACGCTGCAGGGATACTTGGCCTTCTCGCCGCTATAGAAGTTCATCATGGCGTCGGCATTGATGGTCGTGCGCAAGTAGAAGTGCGGAATGGTCTGCTTGCTGATCGAGAGATTGGCGGCGATCGCCTTGCGCATCTTGGACATCTTTCGCCGCACACCACCCTTGCCCGAGGGAGCCGGAGCTGCCGCCGTGGCTGGTGCGCTTGCGGGCGCTGCCTTCGATGCGCGGGCAAGGTCGGTGGAAAGAATTCGCCCGCCCGGGCCAGAGCCTGCGCCAACGCAGGCGAGATCCAGCCCCTGCTCCCTTGCGATGCGACGAGCGGCCGGCGATGCCTTTATTGCCCCGCCGGGCGCTGCAAGTGGGGCCGGGGCGGAAACTTCGCCTGGCCTTTCCGTCGCAGCCTCTTGAGCTGGGGCTTCACTTGCCTGCTCGGCCGGGGCAGATGCCTGCCCCTCAAGCGCAGCAAGGTCTACATCTCCTTCAGAGAGATATGCAACCGGCTGTTTAACCGGGACGACATCTCCCTCCCTGGCGACAATTTTGGCGACTCGGCCATCGTCAGTCGCCTCGACTTCCA
The DNA here is from genome assembly GCA_029777755.1 of Planctomycetota bacterium. Classification (GTDB taxonomy): domain Bacteria; phylum Planctomycetota; class Phycisphaerae; order Tepidisphaerales; family Tepidisphaeraceae; genus CAIQIQ01. The sequence goes on along the minus strand of JAKORQ010000389.1, from coordinate 5,823 downwards.
TGTTGGCCTTGTCGGTCTCGATCTCGAAGATGACCTGCCCCTTGGTGATGCGGTCACCTTCCTTCACGAGCCACTTGATAATGGTGCCCTCTTCCATCGAGTTGCCGGCCTGGGGCATCACGATCGGGATGACACTGCTCATCTGTCCGGCGGGTTTGCTCTCTTGCATGGGTTTTGCGGCCTGTGTTGATGAAGGTTCTGATCTGGTCTGTGCCTCATCCATCTCGGCGATAGCGGTGCCGGGCATGGCACTCTTGCCGGCTGGCACCAGGATAGATGCCAGCCGCCCCTCCTCGGCGGATTCAATCTGCACCGGGCCATCCTGGGACTCTGCTTTTGCCAGGAGACTGCCTTTGGGAACCGCATCTCCCACAGCCTTCAGCCACTGCCGGATGGTCAGTGACCCTGGCGACTTACCCGCTTGCGGCATGAGCAGTTTACGCATGAAATCACACCAACTCTTTCAAAAGTCACTCAAGACTTTGACTAAAGTACGTCACGAACGTAAATTGGTCAAGGAATGAGTACGGCTGCTCAACAAAGAAGACAGCAGATTCTCAATGAGATCTTCTCGCGGAGAAATGTCAGCGTGGTGGACCTCGCATCTGTCCTGGGCGCATCGGAAGCTACCATCAGGCGAGATCTGAAGGCGCTGGCCGACGAGGGCCAGATCGACCTGGTCTACGGCGGAGCCACCATACGGCGTGATTCCGACTTCTCCTTCCGTTCCAAACAGCAGCGCAATATCGAGGCCAAGCGCACCATCGGGCAGCTCGCCGCCAACCTGGTGCGCGAAAATGACCAGGTCTTCCTTGATTCAGGTACGACTTGTTTTGAGATGGTTCCCTTCCTCAAGCGGAAACGCGGGCTGTCGGTAATTGCCAACTCCGCCCGCCTGACGCTTGAGCTGGAGAGCCCCAATATCAATGTCATCATGATCGGCGGCCAGTATCGCCCGGACCGCATGGATTGCGTTGGCCCGCTGGCCGCGACCCAGCTTGACCAGTTGCGCGGATACCTCTGCTTTATCGGGGCCGACGGTCTCTCCCAGGATTTCGGCCCGGCCGCATCCGACCTGGAATCGGCTCACCTGAACCGCATCGCCGTGCTGGGCAGCCGCGAGACCATCCTCGTAGCCGACCAGACGAAATTTGCTTCGCCTTCACTGTTCAAGATTGTCGACTGGGATCGCATCTCGCGTGTCGTGACCGAATGTGAACCGTCGGATGACTGGCGAAGCTTCTTTGAAGCCAGGGGCATCACGCTCGTGACGCCCTCAACCATCAAGGAAAACGAGTACGCCGCTTTAACAGACAAATGAATGGCCGCTGATCGGCCGACGAATTGTGAGGAGTAACAAATGCCCAAGTGCATAACGATCGAACCGGAAGCATGCCGCGCCAAGTCATACGTGGAGTTCACACCCATCCCCGTTAACCAGTATTCCAAGGGTGTGGCGCGTGAGCTGGCGCTGGGTAACTTCACCCCAGAGGACCTGCTTCGCATCCAGCGCGACATGATGATCATTCGCGCCTTTGAGACGATGCTCAACGAGGTGAAGCTGCGTGGCAACTACATGGGCATCGAGTACAACCACCGCGGCCCGGCTCACCTTTCGATCGGCCAGGAGGCTTCAGCAGTCGGCCAGGCATACCTGCTTGACGCCGATGATCACATCTTCGGCTCGCACCGCTCGCACGGAGAGATTCTCGCCAAGGGGCTTTCCGCCATCCAGAAGCTCGATGACGAGAGCCTCATGAAGATCATGAAGGAATACTTCGGCGGCAAGTGTCTGAAGGTCGTCGAGAAGAACCACGAAGGCTCCGTGAAGGACCTGGCGGTGAAGTTCCTGGTGTACGGCGCGCTGGCAGAGATCTTTGCCCGCGAAACCGGCTTCAACAAGGGGCTGGGCGGGTCGATGCACGCCTTCTTCCCGCCGCTCGGGATCATGCCTAACAACGCCATCGTCGGCGGATCGGCCGACATCTCGGTGGGCGCGGCGCTGTTCAAAAAGGTAAACCACAAGCCCGGCATCGTCATCTGCAACATCGGCGATGCCTCGCTGGGCTGCGGCCCCGTGTGGGAAGCGATCGTCTTCTCAACCATGGACCAGTTCAGGGAGCTGTGGGATGAGGAGCATCGCGGCGGCCTGCGGCTCATCTTCAACTTCGTCAACAACTTTTATGGCATGGGTGGCCAGCCGGTCGGCGAAACCATGGGCCAGAAGATCCTGGCTCGCGTCGGCGCCGGCGTGAACCCGGACCAGATGCACGCGGAGCGCGTCGACGGTTACAACCCGCTGGCGGTGATCGACGCCATCCGTCGCAAGAAGCAAATCCTTGAGGAAGGCCGCGGCCCGGTGCTGCTGGATACCGTGACCTACCGGTTCTCCGGCCACTCGCCTTCCGATGCCTCCAGCTATCGCGAGAAGAGCGAGATCGAGAAGTGGCAAAAGCATGACTCGCTGCTGGCATTCGCCGATGAGCTGGTCTCCGCGAACATCTGCACGCAGCCTGAGCTGGATGCGATGAAGGAAAAGATCGATGAGCTGATCCTGGACGTGTACAAGCTCGCGATCGACCTGGATATCTCACCGCGGCTGGACCTCATGCCAGCGGGCAATGAACTGGAGAAGGTGATGTTCTCCAATCAGCGGGTGGAGAGTTTCGACACCTCGCGTCAGCCTGAGGTGCTGATGCCCAAGGAAGAGAATCCCCGCGTCAAGCAGATCGCCAACAAGAGCCGTTTCGGCCTGGATGAGAATGGCAAGAGGCTCCCCAAAAGCCGCTGCGTGAGCATGCGTGACGCCCTCTTTGAGGCGATCATCGACCGCTTCTACATCGATCCCACGCTTGTAGCCTATGGGGAGGAAAACCGCGACTGGGGCGGCGCGTTTGCCGTGTATCGCGGGCTAACCGAGGCACTGCCCTACCACCGCCTGTTCAACTCGCCGATCAGCGAGGCCGCCATCGTCGGGTCGGCGGTCGGATACGCCCTCGAGGGCGGACGGGTAATCGCCGAGCTGATGTACTGCGACTTCATCGGCCGAGCCGGCGACGAGATTTTCAACCAGCTCTCCAAGTGGCAGAGTATGTCGGCCGGCGTGCTGAAGATGCCGGTGGTGCTGCGCGTGTCCGTGGGCTCGAAGTATGGCGCCCAGCACTCGCAGGACTGGACCAGCATGATCGCCCATATCCCAGGGCTGAAGGTCGCCTTCCCAGCCACCCCGTACGATGCCAAGGGCCTGATGAATGCCGCCCTCGTAGGCACCGACCCGGTGGTCTTCTTTGAGAGCCAGCGCCTGTATGACGAGACCGAGCTTTTCCACGAAGGCGGCGTCCCCACCGGCTTCTATGAGATCCCCTTCGGCGAGCCTGACATCAAGAAGGCCGGCAAGGATCTCACGATTCTGACTATCGGCGCGACGCTGTATCGCGCACTTGATGCGGCCAAGATTCTTGAGTCCGAATATGGCATCTCCTGCGAGGTCATCGACGCCCGCAGCATCGTCCCGTTCAACTACGAGAAGGTGCTGGAGAGTGTGAAGAAGACGCGCAAGATCGTGCTCTCCAGCGATGCCTGCGAGCGCGGCAGCTTCCTGCACACGATGGCTTCGAAGATCAGCCAGCTTGCGTTTGATGAGCTGGACGCGCCCCCGGTGGTGGTGGGCAGTCGCAACTGGATCACCCCGGCCGATGAGCAGGAGACGGCATTCTTCCCGCAGCCGTCAGACATTATCGACGCGATCCATGAGCACATCCTGCCGCTGAAGGGATACGCGCCGAAGCGTGAAACCTCATCGGCCGAGCTCCTGCGTCGCAGCCGCGAAGGAATTTGAGCCAGGCCTGCTACAAGAGAGTAAACCCGGTGCAGCCCTCGTCGTGAGCATTCGCGACGAGGGCTGTGTTTTTCAGGCAGTGGACGCACTTACACGATGCAGCTCCCACCACCAGGGGCCACACGTAACTGCCATGTCTCGTGAGACTTGCCAGAATCGCGTTGCTGGATATACTTACGTGCGTATGGGGCGCTTAGCTCAGTTGGCTAGAGTACCAGCATGACACGCTGGGGGTCACAGGTTCGAGCCCTGTAGCGCCCATTAAAAACCACGAAAAACAACGAATATTCCTACTGGATACCCCCTAAAAAGGGGGTTGTAAACCTTTATTTGCCCCGTAGGATTGCTTTACCGCCTATGGCGGTAAAAAGAAATGGGGGCGTAAAAAACGCCCCCATAACTGCCCCTTAAATGCTTTTTTGTTACTTCTAGAAGGGTCTATCATCTTCGATGTAATATTCTTCTTTTTTATCTTCTTGTTGTTCTTCTTGGTTGTTTAACTTCCATACCCAACCCCCTCTGAATCCTTCCTTCGCAGCTTTAATTCCTAGCTCCCCCTTGGCTCGATACAAGGTGTCCTTCTTGATGCCTTGCTTCTCTGCCCTTTGGAACAAGACGCTACTTTCCATTGCCCCTTTGGATAATTCTTCAATAAACCATTTGAAAGGCTTTTTGTCGCTGGAGTTTGCTCCTCCCCCGCTGTCCAATTTTCCCGCCTCCTACTACACTTTCTGGCATGACTTCACTGGTTCGATCTGCCCTGCTTTCGGCCATGCTTGTGCTTGGCGTCGTCCCGCGTGTTAGCGCGATCACTACCTCCAACTGGACGCACAGCAGCGAGTCTGACTTTACCGGCAAGATGGAGTCGGTGGTTGTCAGCAGTCGCGGCGAGCTGCTTCTCTCACGCGACATACAGAAGCTGGTGGAGCAGGATCCCCGGTTTGATGTCGTTTACGCGACGCTCAAACTGGCCGACGGCTCGATCGTTTTCTCCACCGGGCCCGCCGGGGCAATCATGAAGTTGTCGGGGGGAAAACTCACCCAAATATACAAACCGTCAGATACGTCCCTTGCCAGCGCCATGGCGCTTTTGCCCGATGGGAAACTGCTCATTGGAATAAGTGGCCATAACGCCAGGTTGATCCAGCTCGACCCTGACAGTGGCGAGGCAAAGGACATCTTTCGCGCCACGGAAGCGCAGTTCATCTGGGCGATCCACGTCCAGGCCGACGGATCGACTATTCTCGCCACGGGACCGAACGGCCAGCTTCTGCACGTATCACCTGATGGCACTTCGCGGGTGATCGTTCAGCTTCGCCAGAACAACATCCTCTCCCTGATGCCGCTGGCCGAGGACATGATGGTCATCGGCACTGACCCGGATGGGCTGGTGATCCGCATAAACACGAAGACGGGTGAGTGGTTTGTACTGTACGACGCGGCCGAGCCTGAGATAGTCGCGTTGGCGAGCGCACCGGATGGTGGAATCTATGCGGCCGGGACGTCCGTGGTGACTGAAGCGGCCCAGGCTGCCGCCGCTGCCCAGGCAGGCCCGGGACGCCCGGAGGTGGCGCCCGATGCCCCGCTGCATCGAGAACCTCCCGCTCCGCCCGAGCGGCCGGACGATCCGGGTATCGACAAGTCCGATCGTCTTCCCGCGATGCTGCGTCCGCAGGAGCAGGATGAGGACGGGGAGGATGTTGACGCTGCGCCAGTTCCTCCGCCCGTTGTGGAGGTTGCGCCATCTACCGCCCCATCGGCCGGGCCGGCGCTATCTCCCGCCCCCGCGCGGCCTGTTGAAGGTAGCGGAGGAAGCGCCATCTATCGGATCTCCGCCGGCGGGTTTGTCAGCGAGGTATTCCGACGGAACCTGACCATCCATTCGATGGCGCTGTCGGGGAACAACCTGATCGTCGGCACCGGCCCGGATGGAAGCATATTCGAGGTGCGCCCGAATACTGAGGAGGTGCTGATGGTGGCACGTT
>JAKORQ010000388.1 GCA_029777755.1 Planctomycetota bacterium | reverse complement strand
TGGATGCCCAGGTCCCATCTCCGCTGGTATGCCTCGATCGCCAGGGCCTTGGCCATTTCTTCATCCATATCGCGCACCATCTGCGGGCCGATCTGGTCAATCACGTCGCCGGCGCGGATGCCGTAGTACGCCTGGTAGGAGGAGCCGGGGGTGACGTTGCGCACCGCCAGGCCGAAGAGCCTTCCGCCGCGCTGCACCGGTTCAAAGGAGACATGATCGGTCACCCGGCCGCCAAACTGCGAGTCCAGACCGGCCATCTGCTCGGCCTGCTCCTGTGCCGATTGCCCCTTTGAGACCACCTGCTGCGTGTAGGGCAGATAGGATGAGCTCATGAACAGCACCAGGGCCACCAGGGCGCCAAGTATTCCGATCAGTCCGAATGCCATTCGCATGATGTCCTCCGGCCGGGATTATCTCCCGCACAGCGCTTGTGGTGAAGCGATGAGGCGGCTTAAGCTCTCGCTTTCGGTCCACATGACAACGTGATTCAGATCATCTTAGCTGATCGGCCTTGCCATGCGGGAGAAAAACTTGCGGCAGGTCAATGAAAAAGCATCGAAGGTGGGTTGTATGCTCAGTTCGGACGAGCTTTCCACAATGATTGGGGATCTGCTGCCTCGGGCCATCGAGGCCAGGCACTGGCTGCATCGCCATCCTGAACTGGCATTCACGGAACATAAGACCGCGCAGTTCATCCGCGAGGAGCTGGACCGCATCGGCGTCTGCTACACAGCGGGAGTTGAGGGAGCGGAAACCGCGACCAACGCGCTGATTGGCGATGCCAGCAGGCCATGCGTGGCCCTGCGCGCGGACATCGACGCGCTGCCCATCGTTGAGAAAACCGGAGTGCCATACGCCAGCGAGAGTCCCGGGAAGATGCACGCCTGCGGCCATGATGGGCATACCGCCACGCTGCTGCTCACGGCCGCTGTCCTCAAGCGCATCGAGAGCCGTCTGCCAGTGTGCGTGAAGCTGATCTTCCAGCCGGCCGAGGAGTCTGGCGGCGGCGCGAGGCAACTGGTGGGAGCAGGGGTGCTGGATGGCCGAATTGGGCCGAAAGTGGCGGCCATCTTCGCGATGCACGGCCGACCCAGTGCGCCGCTTGGGCAGATTCTCACTGCGCCCGGGCCGCTGAAGGCGGCATCAGATCGCTTTCGCATCACTTTCAGGGGCAAGGGATCACACGCCGCCAGGCCGCACGAGAGCCATGATCCCATCACAGCCGCCGCCCAGGCCATACTGAGTCTGCAGATGATCGTGAGCCGTGAGATCGACCCGGTAGAGCCATGCGTGCTGACGGTGGCCCGCATGAGCGCCGGCACGGCCGACAATGTCATCTCCGACACGGCGACCTTCTCCGGCACGGTGCGGACGCTCTCGGAGGAGACGCGAAAGAAATGCCGCGAGGCGATTGAGCGGCGCTGCGCGGCTATCGCGGCCGGCCATCGCTGCACCAGCGAGATGGAGTGGAGGAGCGGTTACCCGGTGCTGGTCAACGACGCAACCCTCTACCGATACCTTGAGCAGGTGGCGCGCAAGACCATCACAGCGGCGGATGTCGCGCCCGGCGCCCTGTGCTTCATGCGGCAGGCTTCTCCCACGATGGGGGCGGAGGATTTTGCCTTCTATGCACAGCAGGTACCGGCGTGCATGTTTCACGTCGGGCTGCGCCCGGCCGGGGTGGATGAGGACGACTACCCGGAGATCCACCAGGACAGCTTCAACTTCAACGACGAAGCCCTGGTGAGCGGGTCGAAGATGTTCGTTGCGCTGGTCCTCAACTTCCCCGAATGCGAAGTGTCGCATCCGGAAGATGTGAAAAAAAAATCGAAATAATACTGTTGCCTTTGTTAGGCGGTGGGTTATTTTAACCCTCATGTCGCTTCGTCTATCACATCCAGTTGCGCGGCATGTCGGCGATCGCCGCGATACCGGCAATGATCCGTCTCCGCTAGTGCGCTTTGATGGAAACCCCATCCTCACCCCGGACCAGATGCCGGTGGAGTGCTCGGCGGTTTTTAACGCCGGGGCAGTGCGCTTCAATGACAAGGTGCTGCTGTTGCTTCGCGTGGAGGACTACAGCCGCAAGACCAACTTTCACGTTGCCACCAGCGATGACGGCGTGAACTTCGGGGTGAATCCTGAGCCTATCCGCTATCCCCTGCGCGATGTGGAGCGCGAGCATCACGGCCACCGCTTCGACATGCGCATCACCCCGATGGACGGTGCGTTCTATGTCTGCCATGCCGTCTGGCTGGGTAAGCTCGGATGCTCGGTTGCCATGGCCCGGACGAGCGACTTTGTCGACTTCGAGCCGGTGGGATCGGTGTCGGTTCCATCAAATCGAAATGCAGTGCTTTTCCCCGAGAAAATCCGGGGTTTGTATGCCCGTCTGGAGCGCCCGCAGGATATCGACGGCAGCGGGCGCATGTGGGTCAGCTATTCGCCTGACCTGCGTTTCTGGGGCGATTCGCTGCCGCTGAACATGCCGATAACACCCTGGAGCACGCGCAAGAGCGGGGCCGGCTGTATCCCCATACGCACCTCAGCCGGCTGGCTGGAGATCTATCACGCGACGGCGATGACCGCTTCCTCCGAGAACTACTACCTTGGCGTGATGCTGCTGGACCTGGAGGATCCCTCGAAGGTGATCGCCTTCCCGCAGCGTTTCATCCTGGCGGCCGAGAAGTCATACGAATGCGTCGGGCAGGTGCCCAACGTGGTGTTTACCGGCGGGGCGGTCGAGATGCCCGATGGCACGCTCAACCTCTACTACGGCGGGGCCGACACCCGCATCTGCCTGGCCACCACGACCGTGCAGAAACTTGTGGATTTCTGCCTCGATAGCGTCAATTGCGAAAAATCGAATCTGTGCGGCAAGGCGTAAGGCACTCCACTTAAGGAGTTTGCGCAAGAGAGGGTCGCAACGGCAAAAACTGGAACAAAAAGTGTTGGAGTCGGTCAGTGTGTGGGTTAGATTAACCCAGTGTCGCGAGTAGAGCTATGGCAGTCACACTTAAAGATATTGCCGAAGAGCTTGGCGTGAGCCAGATGACCGTATCTCGCGCCCTGCGGGGGGTTAGCCGCATCAATCCCCGCACGCGGCAGCGAGTCCGTGAGATGGCGATCAGGCTGGGATACCAGCCGATTGGCGGGGTGATGTTCTCGCCTGCCGTCCGCAGCGGCAAGGGAAATCACAGCCTGCGACTGCTGTTGCCGACGGTGGCGCGACGGATCGGCGCCGAAGGTGGTTCCTGGTGGCTGGACCGCATGGTCGCGGGCCTGCGGGCCAGGCTGGAACTGTCCAATGGCCGATTCGTCGAGCAGCATTTCCAGACAATTGACGACCTAATCGAGGAGTACGACAGGGGGCGGTTCCATGGGATTGTGCTGCGGCAGCCGTTGCCCTATGCGTGGCTGGAGCGCCTGCGCAGAATCGCGCCGGTCGTTTACGCGGTTGAGTTCGATCACCAGATGGGCGTGGACAGCGTCTATTCCAATGAGCATCGCTCGGCCGCGATGGTGATGGACTATCTCTCCGAGAACGGGCATCGGCAGATCGCCTGGTTTGGCGTCCTGGACCGGAATGCCCCGTACTCGGTGGTTTTCGATGCGCTCGACGAGACGCGGATGGCCGACCGCCAGGCGTTCAGCGTGCATGGCGCCCGCCATGCGGCGTGGGCAAACATCGCCTACTGCCAGCTGGCCGGGCAGAAGCAGCCGCTGGTCCTGGTTGAGCGCGACTGGAAGAAACAGGACCTGGACGAGGCGGTGGCCGAGGGGCTGGTCGGCGCGACAGTGTTAGCGCGTCGCCGCCGGGCCTGAACGTTTTCACGCCATGTCGCTCGAACAGGGCGGCAGGGCGTTTCTTTCGGATGACCAGTCCGGTCTCCGACGCGGGCAAACAAGACCATGTCGGCCCGTGAGTGTGAGAGGAAGAACTGTCGGCACTTGCCGAACTGTGGTTTCACGCCAGCGCAACGCTGGACACAGGGAGCCTGCCATGAAAAGGAAAGCATTTACGCTCGTCGAGCTGCTGGTTGTTATCGGGATAATCGCGCTGCTCATATCCATACTCATGCCATCCCTCAGCAGGGCGCGGGCGGCTGCCGAAAAGGTCTCTTGCGCCTCCAACCTCAGACAGGTCTACATGGGATGGTTCATGTACCTGCAGGACAACGATGGGAGGCACCCGCGCATCCGTGAGCACCTGGGCTCAGGCCAGACCAGCGCCACCTGGATTCACAAGCTCGTGGGCTGCCAGGGTAACAATACATCGGTCTCCATCAGCAGTGCGGTCACGCAGTATGTGCATCCGCGCGTGCTGATCTGCCCCAGGGACAGTTGGCCGCTCCGCGAAACCAGCGGGCCGGCGGCCATGACTTATTGGGGATGGAACGCGCCCTCGTGGATCTATGAAAACGAGGAAGGCCGAGCCAG
>JAKORQ010000387.1 GCA_029777755.1 Planctomycetota bacterium | reverse complement strand
GGGTGTTTTCGCCCGCAGTGTTGGGGCATGCATTTCCTCGGTTTCCCCGGCTTGATTGGCGTACTTGCCTCGCGGATTGCCTTAGCGCCCGCAGTTCCGACGGAACTGCTCTACTGGTGGAGCTATCCTCAAGCCGTCCGCCCCGTTTCGTACCCCTTCGTCGCTCAGTCGCTTCGTCGCTCCGCTACTGCTTGGTGCCCCATCGCAAATAGCCTTCGCGCGAACGGAGCCGACTTACCTTCTCGTGTCCGTATCGTCATCACTCCACACTCGCCTCCCAGCCGTCGTATTCGCCTCCCAACTTGTGCGCCAGGGAGTTCATCCGGTCGGTTGTCCGGAAGACTTCCTCTTCTGATGGCACCATGTATTTCTCGGCGATGCACACATATGATGGCCGGGCAAACAGGCGCTTCCATATTGACGAAGGCGCAGCGGCGCGATCGACGCAGATGTTCACATATCCCTCGGCCGCCAGTTCATCGGCGGCAAATTGCGCATCTTCTCTCGACTTGAAACAGAGGTAATGGACCGTGTGTGCCGGTTTGGTCAGGTCTGAGCCTGCGGACTTGAGGGCCTCCAGTACCTGCATATCACCTTCGCGATCGATCATGAGATCCTCCTCGATGAGCAACCGGATTCTGATGTGACTTTGATAGTAACCCGTAAAATGGCGCGCTTCAGCAGTGGCGGGCGGTGAATTTCCTCAAGGCTTCGTCACAATCGCCGCGCTTGAAGCTACGTCTTCCTCGCCTGCACAGGTATATTGTCCGCCCATGCATATCGAACACAGTTACAGTGATCTTGTCGGGGGCGCCTGGCTTCGGGGGAATCTGCATGCCCACAGCACCAGGTCTGATGGCAGGCAGCCGCAGCAGGTTGTGATCGATGATTACGCTGCGTTGGGTTACGACTTTCTCATGCTTGCCGACCATGACATCGTCACAACCGACGATGACCTGGCGAAGCTCGATGGCCGGGGCATGGTGCTGATCCCCGGCTACGAGATCACGGCCAACGGTGTGCATATGCTGCACGTCAACAGCAACATCTGCATCGAGCCATTGCGCGATCGGCAGCTGGTTATCTCCCTGGCGTTGGAGGTGCCCGGCAGTCTTGTGATTGTGAATCACCCGAACTGGGAGGCGAGTTTTACTCATTGCCGCCACGATGATCTGCAAGCATGGCAGGGGTACTGCGGCATCGAGATCTACAACGGCCTGGTGGATTGTGGCGAGGGTAGCGCGCTGGCGACGGATCATTGGGATCGCCTGCTGAGCCGCGGCCGGCGCGCCTGGGGATTTGCCAACGATGATTTGCACGATCGGCCGCACTGCGGAGCGGCGTGGAACATGGTGTATGCAAAGCAGCGCACCGTGGCCGGCGTTGTCGATGCGCTGGCGAAGGGTCGCTTCTACGCCAGCACCGGGGTGACGATCGACCGCATCGCCGTGGAAGGTACGAGAATCACCATCGAGTCGCGCGATGCCGACCGGATCGCCATGTATGGCCGACATCAGCGGCGGCTGGCCCGGGTGGATGGCCGATCAATGAGCATCGAGTACCCGGCCGGCGAGCCTTACGTTCGCTTCGAGTGCCTTGGCCGGGGCGGACGTTGCGCCTGGACACAGCCGTTCTTCCTTGCGGAGTAAGCGATGGCGATTCGAGCCTGCATTTTCGACATGGATGACCTGCTGGTGCGCTCCGGGCCCATCTGGCGCATCGCCGAGTGCGCCCTGCTGGAGCGGCTGGGCGCCGAGCGCACCGATGAGCTGGCCAGCAAGTACAAGGGGATGAATACGCTGGATGTCGCCCGCGTGATCCATGCAGAGCTGAAGCCATCGCTGAGCGTGGAGAAGTGCCAGCGGATCATCCGCTCGCGCCTGATCGAGGAGTTCATGCACGGTGTGCCCGCGATGCCTGGTGCGGTGGAGTTGGTTCGGCGGCTTGCGGCGCGTCGCTATCCGCTGGCCCTGGCCTCGGGAAGCCCGATGGAAGCAATCGAGCCGACGCTGGTGCGACTGGGAATCCGCGAGTGCTTCGATCAGGTCGTCAGCAGCGAGATGGTTAAGCGCGGCAAGCCGCATCCTGATGTGTTTCTGAAGGCGGCCGAGCTGCTCAGGGCAGAACCGGCCGAGTGCGTTGTCTTCGAGGATTCGCTGGTAGGCGTCCAGGCAGCGGCGGCGGCCGGCATGAGCTGCTACGCCGTTCCCTCGGGACATTTCGAGGAAATAGCAAAGCTGGCCACGCGGGTCTATCGATCGCTGGAAGAGGTGGAGTTGGGGGGAGAGCCGGTATCGGCGGAGTGAGCTCGTCAGGCTGGCACGAAGGGACGCGGGGGCGCGGCTGGCTGGGCTTAGTGAAGAGGTTGCTCTGTAGGCGCGGTGGAGGCAATCCTGGGGGCGCGGCCATTGGGGGCAGATACTCCGATCTTGGCGGGCGAGGACGCCCGCGCCCCCCGGGGGGTACCTTGGCTCGATCTGGTGCTTGCATCGAGGATCACCTTGCCTCCCGCAGTTCCGGCGGAACTGCTACCTGCGCCAGTCGGCTGGGGCCAGCTTATGATCGTTCACCAGCATGGCCGACACTCGCGAACATCGTGGGCCGCATCCTGAGGACGCAAGGTGGTTTTCGCCGGAGGCGATCCCGATCCTTCGCCGGGCGGTGGAGGATTATTCCTGGCTGCTTTCCCACGGGTATACCGAGCGGGCGTCGCTGAAGCTGGTTGGCGATCGCTTCATGCTCTCCGCCCGGCAGCGGGTAGCGGTGAT
>JAKORQ010000386.1 GCA_029777755.1 Planctomycetota bacterium | reverse complement strand
GGCCACGGAAAATGCCCGAGATGATCAGTATCAGCATAATCAGCAGAAACCCGATCGGCGCCCCCGCCGGCGGTCGATTTCGGTCACCGATGGCTCGCCCGGTTCCCTTGTACTCGCCCTGGGTGGCGGCCATGATCGCATCGATGCCGTTGGACATGGCGCCATCCCAGTTCCCGGCCCGCAGGCTGGGGATGATATCGTTCTCGATGATCTGCTTGGCCAGCGCGTCAGGCAGAGCCCCTTCCAGACCATACCCCACCTGTATGTAGAGCTGACGGTCTTCGACGAAGACAAACAGCACTACGCCGTTGTCACGGTCGGCCTGCCCTACTTTCCAGCTCTCGGCCACGCGATTGGTGTAGTCCTCGATCGAGCTGTCCGACTGCATCCTCGGGAAGATCGCAACCACCAACTGGTTGGACGTATCCCGCTCAAACTGCCGCAGCTTCTCGTCGAGCTGGCGAGCGGTACCGCGCGACACAACTCCCGCGTAGTCGTTGAAGTGCGCCTTGGGCGGAGGCGGCATGACCTCGCCCGACGACCGCTCGTCCGACTGTGGCGCAGGCTTCCGCACAACCTGCGGCGAGTCCTGCGCCGCCGGACGTTCGCAGGTGGTAACCACAAACCCCAGCGCAACTAGCGACATAAACAGCATCACCAACGCGATGCTGGAGATTCTTGCACTTCTGTTACTGCTCATTACTGGACCGGCCCAGGGGTGGGGGTTGACGGCTGCTGCGAGAAATCAAACTGCACAGTGGGCGCCTTTTCAGCACCGGGGTCTGCCTGGAAGTACGGCTTGGGATGGAAGCCGAACATCCCCGCATACAGCAGCGTGGGGAATCGCCGCACCTGCGTGTTGTAGCTCTGCACAACCTCATTGAACTTGCGCCGCTCAACCGCGATGCGGTTCTCCGAGCCTTCAAGCTGTGCCTGGAGCGTCAGGAAGTTCTGATTGGCCCGCAACTCCGGATAGCGCTCCACCACCACCAGCAGGCGCGACAGCGCCGAGCCAAGCTGCGCCTGTGCCGCCTGGAACTGCTGAAGCTGCTGCGGATCGTCTGGCGCCCTGGTGGGATCGATCTTCACCTGCCCCACCGACGCACGGGCATTAGTCACCTCCGTGATGGTGCTCTTCTCGAAGTTGGCCGCCCCGGAGACGGTATTGACCAGGTTGGGGATGAGATCAGCCCGGCGCTGATAGACGTTCTGCACCTGGGCCCAAGCCTGATCCACCCCCTGCTCAAGAGCAACCAGGCGGTTGTAGCCGCTGGCCAGCATCAAACCGAATATGACGATCAGGCCGACAATAATCGCCAGCGCGATCAGTAGTTTCTTCATTCGCTTCTATCTCCTGTTTCCCTGATATTACCCTATTTGCATACCACGGAAGTGGCTGGCTTGACAATTGAGACTAATATCTCAGCGAGCTGAGCGATTATGCCGCAAGAGGAGAACCGACGCTAAACGGCGTCGTACAGCTAACATACATGCACGATCTCAAGCATCCATGCCGTATCCCTGCCGATGGTGAGATTGCCTCGATCCCCGGGCCTGACCCCGACAGCGCCATACGCGTGCGCCTTCTCCCCGCCCAGGGCGTGGTCTTGCTTGAACAGATGAGACACAGCCGCTCGGCCGGCTGGTATGTGCAAAAGTCTTTTACCATCCCCGAATGCATGCTGCACTCGGTCCTGCGCGAGATGCGCAAGGCAGACTGCATGGTGGGCCGGCCAAGCCGACCCGCGACCGTCACGCCCACCACACACCTGCGCTTGCGCCTGGACTGAGAAACTTTTCCCTCGCGCCCGATGGCATGATTCACGCAATCTCGCTTTTCCGCTGCGAGCTGGAGCTTGTCGCCCTCTGGATCTGGTTGAGGTATTTCTCCAGTTCCTCAACATCCGTCTGCTCGTCGGAGATCTGCTCCTCGAGGATGTTGCGATAGGCCGGGTTATCCTCGCAGAAGCTCAATGCCTCGGTATAGACTTTCACCGCCCGCCTCTCCACCTCGAGGCTGTTGGCGAGCATCTCCTGCAGGTCTGTGGTCTGCTTGACGGGTGCCGGTTCCACAGCCGGCGTGCCACCCAGGGCGACAACGCGCGAGGCAAACTTCTTGGCGTGCTTAAAGGCCTCCTCGGCCGTTTCCTCAAAGAACTCCGCCCAGATGCGCCGTTCCGGCCCGGTGATCACATGGGAGTACTGGTTGTATTGCAGCAGGGCGCCCAGCTCCAGCGAGATGGCCTCGTTCAGTTTCTCGATCAGGCGTACCTTGTCCACGGCATCTCCCTTCCGTCTTGAGACTTGTGAGTTACCTATCCTACGCCCGCCGCGCGGCGCGGGGCCAGCACGACAATTCGCACTTCCGTGCCTTGGCAGAGTCCGCTTAATCCTCGGGAACCAGGCGCAGGATCACGTCATCACCCTTGCGCTGCATGACAAAGTCATTCAGCCAGGTGATCGGCACGGTCAGGTGGGTAGCCAGGGCCTGCTTGATCTTGTGCTCGTCGGCGGCCGGCCGAACCCCAAGACGGCTCAGCGGGACATCGAACCCGCGGTTCACATACCGCACATGCAGGACGCCATTCATAGCCGCTCTCCTCTCAGAAAAGCACTAAAAAACTCGGCTGCCTCGCCTGAGAGTTTCATTCCGGTATGCTTGGTTTTCTTGCTGCCGGGATGGAACTCCCGGCCAAGGCGTGACCAGGAGAATCAGTACGCGCGCGAGCACGTAAGACACGAGACGGATTTCCTCGTCTGCGTCATGTGCTGCGTGCCGAACTGAATCACCTGGGTAATCATCTCCAGATGTTTATATGCCAGACTCGGCCGGGAAGCAATGGAGGAACGAGGAAGGGACGAAGGGTGATAGGCACGAAGGCACTGAAACAGCTCCGCCGGAACTGCGGGAGGTAAGATGATCCTCGGCGATAGTACGCATCCAGAGCCAGGGAGCCGAAAAACGCAACGAAACGTCCTTCTAAACCTCGAAGTAACGAACTTAACCACGAGCAACGAAGCAGAGCTAAGCAATTCCGATCAACGCGAATAACTTCGTCGCCTTCGTCGTTTCGTGGTGAATCAGTTGCGGGCGAGGACGACCGCGCTCCCAGGAGGTGGCCGGAGCGATGACCTGGCGTTAGCACGATCCACCTCCCTTGCGCCACGCACATCGCGCAGGTCGGCCAACCGGCTCTACTTTATCTCCTCTGTGACTCCATGCCTCCTATGGTTTGCCCAGCAAAAACAGCGGATCGAGATTTGTTATCTCGATCCGCTGCTGAAAAAGGAGCAGACACTTCTACAGGCGAGCCGCGTGGGTTCTTACTGGTGTCGGGTGCTCGCCTCTATGTCTATATACTCGCCTCGGCCGGCGGCGTTTTCTCAGCTCCAGCTCTTGCCGTTCTTGCGGGTGCCGCAGACGTTGACCTCGATACCGAGGCTGCGGGCCATCGCCGCCTTCACCAGCATCGCCTTGTCGGCGGACGCCGGGCTGTTGGCATAGGCCACCGTGATGTGGTTGGCCTTGTGCTTGGCCATGAACTGGTCGCGCTCGATGCCGTAGAGGACCGCGTGCATAATCGGCCACTCCTTGTTGGTGGCGTTCCAGCGACGCTGCGTCTCCTCCTCGGGCAGCTCGATGGCCTTGGCCCGGCCAATGTCCATCTTGAGCTGGCTGCCCTCGACATAGATGCGGCTCCAGACGATCTCGCCGGGCTTGGCC
>JAKORQ010000385.1 GCA_029777755.1 Planctomycetota bacterium | reverse complement strand
TCAGGCTTTCCCGCTCGACAAGCTGGGCGACGATCACCCGCGCCTGATCGAGCGAGAAGCCCTGCCCCGCCAGCGCATCGACTGTCGGCCCGGAATCGAGCGTGGAGACGATCTCGCTGCGCGCCACGCGGGCGCTATTGTCCCACATGGTGGTGGATATGGAGGTGCCGATCGCTCCTGCCATGGTGCGCAGAAAGTTCATGACGCCCGCCGCCGATGCCGTTTCTTCCGGGTCCACGGCGGCCAGCGCGAGGCTCATCACCGGGATGAAGAAGAAGGGCATGCCAAAGCCCTGCAACATCTGCGGGATGGCGAGCGTGAGAAAATCGGCCTGACTGTTCCAGTGGACCCGCAGCAAAGACACCGCGCCCAGCCAGCAGATGCCGAAACAGACCAGCATGCGCGGATCATATTTGGTGGAGAGCTTGGCCACGATGGGGGACATGATGACGGCCGCAACGCCCATGAAAGCCATGGCATAGCCTGCATAAGTGGCCGTGTAGCCCATGCTCGTCTGGAGCCATTGCGGGATGATCACGATGGTGGAGAAGAAGGTGGCGAAGGCGAAGGCGAGGGATGCCACCGCCACCGAGAAACCCCGGTGCCGGAACACCCGCAAGTCCACGATCGGCTGCTTCTCCGTCACCTCCCATGCGATGAAGACCGCAAAGCCGATGAGCGCGACGATGCCGAGCACCACGATCGTCGGATCGTTGAACCAGTCATGCTCGCGGCCAAGGTCCAGCATGATCTGGAGCGCGGCGATCCACAGCAGCATGAGCATCAGGCCCACATGGTCCACCCGCATCTTGTGCGTGGGCGTCTCGACCGGGCGGAGCAGACGGAACGAACCGATCACGCAGACGATGGCGACCGGGATGTTGATGAAGAAAATCCAGTGCCAGGACCAGTTGTCGCTGATCGTGCCGCCAAGGATCGGCCCCAGAATCGGCGCGACAACGGTCGTCATGGCCCATACGCCCATGGCCTGTGCGCGCTGATGCGGCGGGAAGATGCGCAGGATGAGCGTCTGTGAAAGCGGCATGAGCGGCCCGCCACACAGGCCCTGGCCGATGCGGCATGCCACCAGCATGCCAAGCGAGGTGGAAAAGCCGCAGAGCGTGGAGAAGATGCCGAAGCCGATCATCCCGAAGGTGAAGGTGCGCACCGCGCCAAAGCGGGCCGTAAGCCAGCCGGTGAGCGGCACGCACACCGCCTCTGCCACCGCATAGGAGGTGATGATCCACGTGCCCTG
>JAKORQ010000384.1 GCA_029777755.1 Planctomycetota bacterium | reverse complement strand
TGAAGACGCGCCTGCTTTGATTTCCTTCTCCTGCCCCTCGATGGATCAGCGCTGATCCATCGGCACATAGTCGGTGATTGTCGGCCCGGTGTAGATCTGCCGCGGGCGGGAGATGCGGGCCGTGGCGTCGTCGTGCTGCTCTTTCCAGTGGGCGATCCAGCCGGGCATGCGGCCGATGCTGAACATCACCGTGAACATGTTCACCGGGATGCCGATCGCCTTCATGATGATGCCGGAGTAGAAGTCGACGTTCGGGTAGAGCTTGCGATCGACGAAGTACTGGTCCTTGAGTGCCAGTTCCTCCAGCTTCATGGCGATATCAAGCAGCGGATCGTTCACGCCCAGCTTGTTGAGCACCTTGTGGCAGGATTCCTTGAGGATCTTGGCACGCGGGTCGAAGTTCTTGTAGACGCGGTGGCCAAAGCCCATCAGCTTGAAGCCGCTGTTCTTGTCCTTCGCCAGTTCGATGCACTGCTGCGGGGTAAGGCCGCCGCGGTAGATGCTCTCCAGCATCTCCAGCACGGCGACGTTGGCTCCGCCATGCAGCGGGCCCCAGAGGGCGCACACGCCGGCGGCGCAGCTCGTGAACATGTTGGCCTTGGATGACCCGACCACCCGCACCGTGCTGGTGGAGCAGTTCTGTTCGTGGTCGGCGTGCAGCACCAGGATCAGGTTAAGGGCATCCTCCACCTCCTTGGGGGCGATGTACTGCTGATACGGTTCAGAGAACATCATGTGGAGGAAGTTGGCCACATACTTCAGGTTCGGGTCAGGATAGATAAACGGCTTGCCCATGGAGCGGCGGTAGGAGTACGCCGCAATGGTTCGCACCTTGGAGATCAGGCGGGCGGCCGCTTCCTCGAATGCCTCAGCGTCGTCGAGCTGGAGGAAGTGAGTGTGGAAGCAGGACAAAGTGTTTATCATCGCCGAGAGCATGGCCATTGGCGGCGCATTGACCGGGAAGCCCTCAAAATGGTGCTTGAAGGCCTCATGCAGCGGGGCATTCTGGGTCAGGCGCTGGCTGAAGCGGGCCAGCTCATCCTTCTTGGGCAGATGGCCGAAGATCAGCAGCCAGGCAACCTCGATGAAGCGTGACTTCTCCGCCAGCTGCTCGATGGGGATGCCCCGGTAGCGGAGAATCCCCTTATCGCCGTCGATAAAGGTGATTGCGCTCTTGCAGGCCCCTGTGTTCCCGAACGAGGGATCGAGGGTGATGGCGCCGGTCTGTTCACGCAACTTGGAGATGTCGATACCGATCTCTCCTTCCGATCCGACGACGATCGGAAGCTCAATCGTTTTGCCGTCAATTGTCAGCGTCGCGGTGCGAGCCATAGGTCTCCTCTCATCACTGGCTTGGGAAGCGTCGCGAAGTATATTCGTCCTGACTGCAGTTTGAACAAGGCAAACTCATCAATTTTACCTCGAAATCATTCTGACGCGGCACATCGTTTAAGAAAGCCTGTGATTTTCCGCTTTTGCCTCAAATCGGCGGACTTGGTGCGTGGGCAGAAACGCACGTGAATGGTAATAATTGAGGTCATGATCAGGATACGGGAAATCATCGACCCGGAGCTTCGGCAGCGCATCATCAGTGCGCTGGCGGACCGAAGGGGGGTATCCGCGGCCGCGATCCCTGACTGGTTCGAGCTGGACGACCTCGACTATGTGGACCTGCTCAACGACCTGAAAGAGCAGGAATACGAGGATGAGTCCGAGCGCGATTGGCGCATGTGATTGCCACATCAGCATGTAGGGCAACTTGGCAAACCGGGTGCTCTGGGGATCAATGAGCTGCAAGCGGATACGGCAGTCTTGCCGCGCGCCCGTTGGCAGTCGCGCCGGCGGCGAGTGCGGGGCACTCCAGTATCATCGCATCTGTCACATGCGATATTCACTTCATAGCGCGCCGGGCCTGATTGTGGTCACGTGCGCAGTCCATTAGCATAGCTCGCGGCACTTTTCCGAGGTAGCAGAGCGTGGATGATGGCTTTTTCCCCGGAGGCAGGCGGGCGGCAGTCTGCCTGACCTTCGACGATGCCCGGCTCAGCCAGGTCGATGTCGGCATGGAACTGTTCGATCGCCTGGGCGTGCGCGCCACCTTTTACGTAAGCCCCAGGCCCTTCGAGCAGCGGGCAGAGGCATGGCGGCAGGCGGTCGCGGCTGGTCATGAGATCGGCAACCACACCATGAGCCATCCCTGCACTGGCAATTTCCCCTGGTCGCGCAAGCACGCCCTTGAGGAAATGACGCTGGAAGAGATGGAGAAGGAACTGCTGTCGGCCAATGAACTGATCCAGCAGATCGTCGGAGTCACGCCGAAGACATTCGCCTATCCCTGCGGGATGACCTTTGTCGGCCGGGGTGTGAACCAGCGAAGCTATGTGCCGCTGGTGGCGAAGCACTTCATGGCCGGTCGGCTG
Source organism: Planctomycetota bacterium (assembly GCA_029777755.1). Lineage (GTDB taxonomy): Bacteria > Planctomycetota > Phycisphaerae > Tepidisphaerales > Tepidisphaeraceae > CAIQIQ01. The sequence continues at coordinate 6,174 of JAKORQ010000384.1, read as the reverse complement.
TTTCGCTCGGAGATCGGCAACGATCCAAAATTCTGCGATCCGGCACATCTGTTTGCCGCAGAAAGTGACAAAAAGAGTTTCGAGGAGATGAAGGCCCTGGTCGACGCCGCGGTCGCCCAGGGGCGATGGCTGGTATTCGCCGGCCATGAGATCGGCAGCGGAGGAATCCAGACCACAACCGTTGCGGCCCTGGAGGCATTGTGCCGATACTGTCGGGAGCGGGAAAGCGAGATCTGGATCGATACTGTGGCCAATGTCGCCACGCATGTCCTGCAGGCCCGCCAGCAGGCTAGTCACATCATCTGAAGGAGAAGCATCATGTACCGCCTGGGAGATGAAGAGATCAACGCCATCGCGAAGGTGATCCGTAGCCGCAAGCTGTTCCGCTATGACGAGGACAGCGAGTGCATCCGATTCGAGAAGCGGTACGCCCAGTACCTGGGGGTGGCGGAGGCGCTGATGACCTCCAGCGGAACCTCGGCGCTGGTGGCAGCGCTGGGCGGGCTTGGAGTTGGCCCGGGTGATGAGGTGATCGTCCCGGCCCACACCTATATGGCGACCGCGGTGGCGGTGCTGCAGGTGGGGGCGATACCGGTGATCGTCGATGTGGATGAATCGATCACGCTTTCTCCGGAGGCGCTGGAGGACGCGATCGGGCCGCGCACGAAGGCGGTGATCCCCGTGCACATGTGGGGATTGCCCTGCGACATGAACCGCATCATGGAGATAGCGCAACGACGTGGTCTGCTGGTGATCGAGGACGCCTGCCAGGGCGTCGGCGGCGCGTATGAAGGGCGCAAGCTCGGCTCCATCGGCCATGCGGGAGCCTTCAGCTTCAACCACTTCAAGAACATGACCTGCGGCGAAGGCGGTGCGGTGGTGAGCAATGACGCCCGCGTCATGAAGATCGCCCGCTGCATGATCGACTGTTGCCGCTTCTTCTGGGATGGGAAGGAAGACATCCAGGATTTCTCGGCGGCCGGCTCGCGGGCGTCGGAGATTGAGGGCGCGATGATGAACGCGCAGCTTGACCGCATCGAGGACATGATCTGCACCATGCGGCAAACTAAGAAGCAGATCATCGCCAGCACCACGGCCAGCGGGCAGTTGCAGGCCAGCCCGCGCCACAGCCCCGACTGGGAGTGCGGCACCAAGATATGCTACCTGCTGCCCACCGCGGAGGCGGCGGAGAGTTTCGTGAGCCAGGTCGGCGGCGTCATCGCGGCCAAGACGGGACGGCACACCTACAACGAGTGGGACCCGATCCTGAATCGCCGGGCCGGCCACGTGCCGGCGATGAACCCGTTCAACTGGGAGCAGAATCGCGGCTGCCGCATGGACTACTCGCTGGACATGTGCGCCAGGTCGCTGGAGATACTGGGCAGAACTGTCATGATCGACAACAACCCTGACTTCCCGCCGCAGAAGATCCAGGAACTGATCGACCGCATCAACGCCGCGGCCGAGTCGGTCTGCACCGCGGCTGCGAAGTAAGACAAATCCGCCCCCGCATGGAGCCTGAAGCACGCTGGGCGGAATATGATCAGGAGCGATCTCCCGTGCGCCTGGCGGCGCCCGGCGAGCATGCTGCGCTGAGGGAAGGGCAGCGTAGATGGACAAGCGACATACCATCCTGGTCGTCGATGACGAGAGCGATGTCGTCAAGAGCGTGCAGGACCTGCTGCGGCTGGAGTATCGCGTGCTGGGAACAACCAGCGCCCGCGATGCAGTGAAGATCATGGCGGAGGAGGAAGTTCACGTCGTCATGACCGACCTGCGGATGCCCGGCATGACAGGGGTTGAGTTTCTCAAGCAGATCCGCGGCCAGCACCCCGATGCCATCCGCCTGCTTTTCACCGGCTACACCGACATGAAGGCGGTGATCGACTCGATAAACGAGGGGAACGTCTACCGCTATATCACCAAGCCGTGGGATCCCGATGAGCTGCTGATGACGATCCGCGAGGCCTGCGAGCGCTATGAGCTGATCGTCGCCCGCAAGGTGCTCGCCGAGCAGCTGCAGCAGAAAAACGCGGAGCTGGTGCAATCCAACGAGGAACTCAGGCAGGCCAACATGCTCAAGCAGGCCTTCATACGCGTCGCCAGCCATGAGTTGCGAACGCCGCTGGCGATCCTGCTCGGGCTGGTTTCACTGGCGCAGGAATCGCGCGACCTGATGCCGCTGGATGAGAGCCTGGCGCGCGTCAAGCAGGTCGGCGAGCGGCTCCACATCATCGTGGAGCAGCTGGTGGAGATGCTCCAGGCGCAGCGCTTCGAGCAGGTGCTGCAGAAAATCAGTACAGATCTCACGGGGTTGCTGGAGCAGGCGGCCGACGACGTCCGACCATTTGCCATGCTGCGCAAGCAGGAGCTTAAGCTTGAGCTTCAGCCACAGCTGGGAACGATCGAGGTGGACACGGCCAAGATTCGCGACAGTGTGAACCATCTGCTGCTGAACGCCATCAAGTTCACGCCGGACGGCGGGCACATCACGCTGGCCGCCTGCCGCCAGGAGAAGATCGTGGCGATACGCGTGACCGACGATGGCATCGGCATGGATGCGGAGATGGTCAAGCGGGTTTTCCAGCCGTTCTTCACGGGATTTGACGCGAGCCATCACGCTTCAGGGCATTTCGAGTTCAAGCGGCAGGGCATGGGGCTGGGACTGAGCATCGCCCGTGCGTTTATAGAAATGCACCGCGGCACGATAAGAGTGATCAGCGAGCCGAACAAGGGGACGACGTTTACCATCTCACTGCCCGTCGGTTAGGGGTGACGACGGGCCGGAGTCCGGGAGAAACCGATGTGGCTGCGTCCGAGCTATTTCCGCTGGCTGGTGGTAGTAGTGGTGGCACTGGCGCCACTGGCCGTCATGGGGGTATATGCTCTCTACACGGCCGAGGTCTCCCTGCGTGACCTGGCCATCAAGCACAACCGCGCCAAGGCCGACATCGGCGGCCAGACCCTCAAGCAGCAGCTTAACCGCAGCATTGAGCTGAGCCAGACGGTCGCCGGGTTCCCGGTAGTTGCGCACGCGGCCGGTACGCGCGACATCGAGCGCGTCCGTGAGCGCTTGCGCCTGATCGTCGAGCGCTCGCAGGATGTCGATCGTGCGTTCGTGCTGGACCTGGATGGCACGATGTGGTGCGACTGGCCGATCGCTCCTGAATCGCTGGGGCAGAACTTTGCCTATCGAGACTACTTCATCGGGGTCCAGAGGAAGTGGCGGCCATACGTCTCGGAGGTGTTCCAGCGCCAGGCGCAGCCACAGCCGCTGGTGGTAGCCGTATCCACTCCCATCCTCGACGAGCAGGGCCAGGCAGTTGCGCTGCTGGTGGTGCAGCATCGGCTGGAAACGGTTACCTCATGGCTCAGCGAGATCGATCTTGGGCCTGGCGGGGCCATGGTGGTGCTCGATCACCACGGCATCCTCGCCGGGCATTCCGAGGCGGACCTGCTGCAAACTCTCCATGAGGAGTATGCCAAGTTGGAGGTTGTGCAGCGTGCCCTGCGCGGTGAGACGGCCACCATCGAGTACGCCGATCCGCTTGCCGGAATGGAGATGATCGCCACCTTCCGGCCGGTGGAGCTGTCGGATGGGCAGTTCTGGGTGGTGATCGCCGAGCAAAGCGTCGACGAGATGCTCGCGCCGGGGCGCGAGTATCGCGACCAGTTCCTGCTGGCGATGGTTGTCACGGCAGGGCTTGCCCTGGGGGCTGCCATCCTGCTTGCCCGTGCCAGCGAGAAGGCCCGCGCCATGGGGATCGAGCTGGCCAATCGAAATCGCCAGTTGAACCAGGCGATCCAGGCCGAGCGCGAGATGACCGAGGCGCTCAAGAAGGCCCAGGCGCAGCTCGTGCAGCAGGAGAAACTGGCCGGGCTGGGCCAGATGGTGGCCGGCATCGCCCATGAGATAAACAATCCGCTCTCTTTCGTGGGCAACAACATCGCCGTGCTGCAACGCGACCTGGTCGCCATCCGCAGCCTGCTGGCAAGATACCGCGCCGCCGAGCCGGAACTGGAAAAGCACAGCCCGCAGCTAGCGCGGGAGATCCGCGAGCAGTACGAGCGGCAGGACCTGGAATATGCACTGCCGAACATCGATGACCTGCTGGCCCGCTCACGCGAGGGGCTGCGCCGTATCCAGCAGATCGTGAAGGATCTGCGCGATTTCGCCCGGCTGGATGAGAACGTCGTGGTGGAGGCCGATGTGAATGCCGGGGTGGCATCGACCGTCAACATCATCCACGGGCTGGCGAAGAAAAAGCGCGTGGAGATCGAGATGGAACTAGGCCAGATTCTGCCGCTCACCTGCGCCATGTCACGCATCAATCAGGTGGTGATGAACCTGCTGTCCAATGCCATCGATGCCTGCCGCGAGGGTGGCAAGGTAAAGGTGCGCACCTACGAGGATGGGGATGAGATCTGTATCGCAGTAAGCGACAACGGCGCGGGCATCGACACGAGGGTCATCCATCGCATTTTTGATCCGTTCTTCACTACCAAGCCACAGGGAGAGGGCACGGGGCTGGGATTGAGCATCAGTCACGGGATCGTCCTGGATCACGGCGGGAAGATCGATGTGCTGTCTGTGCCGGGAGAGGGATCTACCTTTACCGTGCGCCTGCCCAAAGGCAGGACGTGACGGCCGCTCTTTCAGGACTTGCCGTTGTGGGCGTAGTACTTGATGGTGCTGATCAACCGATCGGGAGCGACCGGCTTGGTGAGGTACTCATCGGCGCCGCAGGCCCGGCCATGCTCGATGTCGTCCGTCCCGGAGAGTGCCGAGACGATGACGATGGGAACATCGCGCGTGGCCTCGGTAGAGCGCAGGAAGCGACAGACCTCAAAACCATCTACATCCGGCAGCATCAGGTCCAGCAGGATCAGCGACGGTGCGCGCTGGGTCGCCGAGCTCATCGCTTCGCTTCCGGTCAGGGCCGGGCGGTACTTGCAGCCGCACAGCGAAACGTATGCTCCCATGAGCCGATTGAGCTCGGCATCATCCTCGACCACCAGGACTGTCGCATCGTTGCTTTGCATCTTATGGGAGGGTCCGAACCAGAGCCCTCACTACTATAATAGGACCGGAGGTAACCGATGGGCTCGGAATCGCTACCAGCAGCCGCGGAATTGTGGAGGGCCATCGAGATCTATCTCGCGCATGCATATCCCGGTGGCGAGCCTACCCCGATGGTCAAGCAGCGGCTGGAGCGACTGCGGGCGGCCGGTGAATGGCCCTGGGCTGACGACGTATTTGAGAAAACCGAGTCCGAGGGCAGGATCCAGTACGGCATCCGCCTGGGCAACGCCTGGTATCCGCACATGAAGCTGGCGGTGGAAAAGTCGCCTGATTCCGATTCCTACCTGCTGCGCGTCGACACTCACGATCATCACATAAGGCCTGACCGGAGAAGTCCCGAGTATGAGGCGTTCTGCGAGATGCAGCGGCGCAACAGCAAGCTGGCGGCCCAGATCGAGAGCGCATGGGCCGAGAAGTCGCTTCTCACCTTCAAGGAACTCCTGCGGCGCGACCTGCAGTATCGCGCCGATCACCCGGCGAAGTAGACAGTGGATCGGGCGGTCTCCGCCCGCTGGAGGCAAGGGAACCCTCGGCGAACATGCACGATCAGGGCCAGGGAAACCAAACGATGCACTTCCCTTCTTCATCACGAAGCGACAAGTGGCCCAAGGTTGACGCCTCGATGCCGGTCAATTTGTGTGCTACTCGGGCAGACCTCTGCCGACTCGAACTCCCGCGGCTTGAGGACAAGCCGCTCCACTTGCAGCAGAGTAGATTCTAGGTGATGTCATTGCGCACGCGCCGCTCCGGCTGGAAGCCGAAGAGTCGTTTGCAGCGGATCAGTCCCCAGAGCATCAGCGGGGCGATGACGGCAGTGAAGATAGCGGAATTGAAGATCATTTCGCCGCTGGGGCGCTGGGCACCCAGTCGCACCGCCACCAGGTAGAGGATGCCGCCGTGCAACAGTCCACCCACCAGGCCCAGCAGCAGGTGGGTGAGCCAGTGTTCGCGATGGATGGATGGCTGCGTCATGCGGGTGGCAAAGGCCACGAAGGCATAGACCAGCGGATACACCCCCAGCGGGTTCTGGCTGAGCATGTCCTGCATCAGACCCAGGATGTATACCCCGATGAGGGCCGGTTCGCGGGGTG
>JAKORQ010000383.1 GCA_029777755.1 Planctomycetota bacterium | reverse complement strand
CGTCCGCTTCCGCGGCGGCTGCATGGGCCTGGGAACGGCCGGCATGATCGTCATGAACGAGCATACCGACATGGTCGAGGCCCTGCGCAACTGCGTCCGCTTCTATGCCAATGAGAGCTGCGGCCAGTGCACCCCCTGCCGCGAAGGTTCATCTTGGATGCGCAAGATTCTCGACCGCATCATGGCTGGCGGTGGGCGCGTGAAGGACATCGACCTGCTGATGGAACTGGAAAAGACCCAGGGCATCATGCCCGGCACGACCATCTGCGGCCTGGCTGACGGTACCTCCTGGGTGACGCGAACCTTCATCAACAAGTTCTATGATGAGTTCGTGGCCAGGTGCACCAACCCGGACACCGTCCCGCTGACGGTCTCGGGCAAGCCGGCGGTGATCACCCCGCTGGGCGCCAACACCTGGTAATACTTCAGACTCGGGCCATCAAGAGGATCAATCAGCACGCTGGATGCCTGTGCGGCAGTCGTGGTCTGCGCTGCCTATACTCTCGTAGCGCAACATTGCCCGCGGAAGAAGGAGGACGCAATGGAAGGCCACGTCTACAAGCAGATCGAGATCACCGGTACATCGAAGAACTCGGTTGAGGAGGCGATCCAAACGGCCATCGACCGTGCATCCAAGACGCTGCACCACCTGTGCTGGTTCGAAGTGGTGGAAACCCGAGGCGCGATCAAAGAAGGCAAGATCAGCGAGTACCAGGTGACGATAAAGATCGGCTTCCGCCTGGATGAGTAAGCCTCGTGTAGTTCCAGTTTCACCACGACGCAACGACTGATAACGAGGCAGTCTTGCCCGAACCGCAGGGGTAAGCCTGTCCTCGGCGACCATACGCCTATCCAGAGCTGCTCGATGTAGCGGCTCGTCTCAAGCCGCTGCACTTCGAATCGGCAGATGTCTGCCCGAACAGCATTCACACTGACCGACATCAAGAGGTCAACGCTGTCCGGGTTTCTGCGTCTCTCGGTTCTATCGTCGTCTTCCGCCGTTACGTCGTGGTGAGGCCGGAGTTTCGGATACTGCGCACAGCGGCGACGCCCTCCTTCTCATCTCCGCCCCGGCAAGTTAATCTTCCCACCACTATGACCAACATCGCCGTTACCGGAGCAGCAGGACGGATGGGGATGCGGCTGGTGGCGCTTTCCCGCGACTACCAGGCACTTAAGCTTGTCGCCGCCACCGAGCGGGCCGGCCATGAGGCCACCGGCAAGGATGCCGGCGAGGTCGCTGGCGTGGGCAGGCTCGGCGTTGCCATCGGGCAGGAGATTCCTGCCGGCGTGCAGGTGGTGATCGATTTCACCGCACCGGCCGCCACTCGCGAACTGCTGGCCGTCTGCCGCAGCAAGAAGATCGCCATGGTCATCGGCACCACCGGCCTGCAGCCATCCG
>JAKORQ010000382.1 GCA_029777755.1 Planctomycetota bacterium | reverse complement strand
CGGCGGAAGCGGCGTGGCGATGCCGTCTGGGTCCACGGCCTTGAGAGGCGCTCGAGCAGCCTGCTGGCATGTCCCGATGTTTCCTCGCCGAGGCCGAGTTGCGAGGGCGTGAGGCGCTGATGAAGTTGCGACAACATGTGGCTGATCTGAAGACCGAGACGGGCGGTATCGAGCCAGCGCGACTCGCTGCCGATGCTGTCGGCGGAGCCAGCCTGATGCAGCGCTTGGTCCTTCGTGAACTCGATGACATAGGGTGGGACTTCGTACTCGTCTTCAACAGGATGCAGCGCCACCAGCGGTGCCCACATGCTGGCCCAGCGGCGGATGAGACTGAGGTCGCGAACACTGTTGCCATAAGGATTGGCGATCTCGATCAGCAGCAGGGTGACGTAGGCTGCCGCACAGTGTGTCGCCTGCAGATCGTTTTCCAGCAGATCATTGACGGGAGTGCAGCTGACGCCCCTCCGCTCGGCGGCTTCGTAATAGCCGTGAAGTTCAAGCCAGATGCCGGCGGGCAATTCGCGCCGCGCGCGGAAGTGCTCGATGATGATCAGTCCGGTGTAATAGAGACAGCGATGCTGGATGGTTGCGACAAGATTCGCATGGTGGGCATCGTCGGTTTCCGGCTCCTGCATGCGCGCGCACAGCGCATAGCCCGTGATCATGTGACGCCACGCCGAAATCACCCGCTGGAAGCTTTCTTCCTGCTCGTCGCTGAGAACCAGCGCCTTGTTGTGGTAGCGCCGGGCGATCTCTTCCTCGATGAAGCAGAGCGGAACCCTGGTCTGCTCGAGGAGGGACAACAGAACGCCGACATCGGGCGGGTTCTCGATCAGCGCATCGAGCAATGCAATGACTTGCTGCTCGGCGAGAGTCGGGTTGGCAAGCGACAACTGGGAAATATAATGCGACCCCGCCTGCAGGTTGGGGATATTCAGGGAGGGCGATGGCATGTTCATGTTGGTCAGCCTTGATGTTCGTCAGGATGAAGTTGTTTGCGCAGCGCCTCGCGTATGGTGTCGCTGCTGACGACAGGGAGTGGCGGAAGGGTATCACGTTGGGGGCTTCCCCAGATTGGCCCGGGGAAATGGCGATCGTCACGCCAGCGCGGAATGACGTGCCAGTGCAGATGCGGCGTCATGTTGCCGAGACTGGCGAGAT
>JAKORQ010000381.1 GCA_029777755.1 Planctomycetota bacterium | reverse complement strand
TGCATGCCCTCGACCACCGTCACCTCGGTCTCCAGGCTCTTGCCTTCCTCGACGGTGATCACGCCATCCTTGCCGACCTTCATGAAGGCGTCGGCCATGATGTCGCCGATCTCGCGATCATTGTTGGCCGAGATGCTCGCCACGTTGGCGATGTCGTCCTTCTTGGTGGCGTCGATCGGGCGGCTCTGCTTCTTCAGGTCAGCCACGACCGCGTCAACGGCCTTGCGGATGCCGCGGCCCAGTGCCATCGCGTCGGCACCGGCCGCCAGGGCACGGTAACCATCCTTAAAGATCGCTTCCGCGAGCACGGTCGCAGTGGTAGTACCATCGCCGGCGACATCGCTGGTCTTGCTGGCAGCCTCACGGACCAGTCGAGCGCCGATGTTCTCGAACTTATCCTTTAACTCGATCTCCTCAGCTACCGAGACGCCATCCTTGGTCACAGTCGGGGCTCCCCAGCCCTTGTCCAGGACAGCATTTCGGCCGCGCGGGCCCAACGTAGCTTTGACAGCTCTCGCCATCTTGCTGACACCTTCCAGCAACGACTTTCGGGCGTCCGCGTCAAACTGAAGCATTTTGACGGCCATGAGATAGTTCTCCTTTCCGATACTCCGGAAACTTTTACTTGGCTTCTTTTTTTGCCTAAGGGGTTTGGGGAAAATCCCCCTCGGTCTACACCCTGGGCGTACTGACGCCAATGGCAAAGCGAGTGCCGCAGAATACGCTCAACACAACCCCAGCAATTACAATGCTTTACATCATCCGAGAAAGCGGCGCTCCCCGGGCGTTAGCTGCCACGCTGGCAGCCAGCTTCTCTCCCACCGCCAGAGCGGTTGCCAATGTGGCAGGAGCATTCACCGGGCGATTGTGGCAGGATGGATCGAGAACTGACGTCTATCACCCATCAAGCGCATCTGCAACAGCGCTGCTGACCTTCGCCCGGGGGTGGGCCTGGTCATACACCTGCTTCATCCGCGCTGTGGTCAGGTGGGTATAGATCTGCGTGGTTGAGAGGCTCTGGTGCCCGAGCAGTTCCTGTACGGATCGCAGGTCGGCCCCGGCGTTTAGCATGTGCGTGGCGAAGCTGTGCCGCAGGGTGTGAGGGCTCACGCCCGGCTCGATCCCCGCAATCGCCAGGTACTTGTCCATCTTCCGCCGGACCGACCTGGTGGAAAGCGGCGTTCCGTGCTTGTTCACAAACACCCTGGTGGCGTGCTGCCCCTGCATTTTTCCCTCGGCCATCCGCAGTTCCAGGTACTCCTGCAGTGCCTTGATGGCATGCTGGCCGATGGGTGTGAGCCTGTCTTTGCGTCCCTTGCCGCGCACGCGGACGATGCCCTCGGCCATGTCGATGTCCTGCATTTCCAGCGCCACCAGCTCACTTACGCGCAGGCCGCAGGAGTACATCACTTCCATCATCGCCCGGTCGCGGGCAGAGAGCATGTCGCCGCTGCCCGGGGCGGCCAGCAATCGCTGGATCTGATCGATATCGAGGCACTTGGGCAGGCGTTTCTCCTGCTTGGGGGTGCGAACCGTGGAAAGTGGATTGGTCTCCAGTCGCTGACGGCGCACATTGAAGCGGTAAAAGCTGCGCAAACTCGCCAGCTTGCGGGCCGTGGTACTCTTGGAATAGCGCCGGGAGAACATGTAGGCCAGGTACTCCCGCACCTTCAGGGCATCGCAGGCCATCAGGTGCGCGTCGGCCTGCTGAAAGTCCACGGCATGTTCAGGATTGTCATGGCCGTTCACCAAGAAGCGGGCGAACTGCATCAGGTCTGCGCCATAGCACTTGACGGTGTAGTCGCTGAAATGCTTCTCGAACTTCAGGAAGTCGAGAAACTCCTGCACCTGCGGCGAATAGTGGCAGACAGGCGAGGCTGCGGCTGGTCCATCAGTGGATGGCGCCCCCGGTGAAATCGGAGCTGTATTTCTCGTGTCTTCCATGACACTCACCCGGACAATCCTCCTGCGCCCGCCGCCCCTGCACAGTAACCAACCCTACATCATCGGGCCGGCGCCGGGAGGCATCGCCCCGCCGCCGTCCGGCGGTGGAGCGGGGAATATCTGCGGGATATCGTCAATCTTCCACTCGCTGCCGACCTTGCGGAACACGATCTCCCGGCGGAGCGGCTGCTGGGCCTTCTCAAACTTGATCACCATCATGCTGCCGGCGATCCGGTCACCGGCTGCGCTGCGGTCCGAGAGCACCAGACGGGTGATCCCCACCGACTCAATCGCCCCGTAGTCGGAGGCTTCCGTCGCCCGCGACCAGGTCAGGGCAAACTGTTCCTCGGTGATCTGCTTCTTGGCGAGGAATCCGTCAGTAAACACTGAAAGCGCGCCGCGGAAATCCTTCGACTGCAGCTTCTGCTCAAACTGCTTGACCGTCTGCTCGATCGCGACCCGCTCGGCGATGGTTTCCTGGTGGTCGCGGTACTCGTTCACACCGATATAGGCTCCAAAGCCCAGCGCCACCAGTATTCCCAGGATGGCCAGTCCCTGCCCTGTTTGCGTCCCGTTACTGCTGTATATCTGCTTCAGCGCGAAGATTCCGCAGATGATGGCGGCGATCGGCACCGCCAGCAGCACGTTGCCCAGCAGGACCAGCGCACTGGCCAATCCTAATACCAGAGTGGCAACAGCGGTTAGGTTGATCGCGACATACTCCTGCGATGCCAGGCCCGCGGTAGTGGACATGCGGTGCAGGCTGGCAAGCGGATCAGACTGATCGCCTGGCTGAGTCGGTTTGTTTTCGCTCATAGTGACCGGCTGAGAACGATGACGACCGGCAGCGCACCTGGCTGCCCTCTGGGGCAAAAGTAAACCTCACTACACGAAACGTCAACTGTTGGAGGTCGCCCCGACGCCAGCTTTTGCCGGCTGCCTGGTTGCCTGTGCCGCCTTCTCTCGCTGCTCCCGCCTGGCCATGCAGTAAAAGCCGTACTGGCCCACGAAGCTACAGATGGCGCAGACGAGGAACACATACCGACCAACTATGCTCTCATATAGCCATATTCCCAGGAACGGGGCAAAGGCGCCGCGCGTGCCGGTGAGCATGACATTCACGGCCATATAGGTCGGGGCCTTCTCGGCCGTGGTGAAGTCGTTATGCCCAAGGTTCCATGCGAGGTTGCCGGCCGCGTTGGTGATGCCCACGAAGAACTGCGCCAGCGCGATCAGCCAGAGTTGGTCGGCGATCGCACCGATGCACATCGTGCTCATCGCTACCAACGTCACCGCGCCCTGGGATGAGCGGAACACAAGTATGGAGACGCGGTCGAAGAACGGCGCCCATACCTGCGTGAAGATGATCGAGGTGACCATCGGGATCACCTGCACCACCAGTGTCGCCAGGCCGTATTCCTTTACCGGGTCGGTCATCTCGCGGCTGACCATGAGGAACAGCGCCGGGCCCATCATCATGAACGCCCCACCGCTGATGAACTGCCATCGCATGTACTCGCGGAATCGGGCATCCTCGCGCAGCACCTGGCGGGCATCCCTCCAGAAGCTGCCCTTCTTCCTGGCCGGGCGATAGTTAAGGACGTTCGCCTCTTCGGTCTGGGCAATGTTCTCCGGCCGGGCCAGAGTATCCCGCCCGCGCCGGCGGAGTTGCCATTCATGGCGCACGCGGATGCGCGAAAACTGCCATATGCCGATAGCCCCGAGCATCGCCGCCGCCGGGTACAGGTAGACATAGGCAGTGCCATGGGAGGCATCCAGCCACTTTGCCCCCAGGTAGGTCGCGGCCGCCAGGCAGGCAGTCGCCACCGCCGATATGCGGGCGATGATCTGCCCGCGAACGTGACGCGGGTAGTTGTAGCGCCAGATGGCCGAGCGCACCGTTACGATTCCCGAGGCCAACACGCGGGCACAGATAATCAGCCCAGCAAACACCCACGCGCCCTGCGACTTGGGAAGGAACCAGGTAAGGGATACGGCCGCGATCGACAAGATCACGCCTAGCTGAAGGCAGTTGACGAAACGCACCTTCTGGTAGCGCTCGGAAATCTGCGACCAGAACAGCGCCGCGATATTGCCGAACATAGGGGCGGCAGAGATCACGGCGATGAGGATCGGAGGAGCGTTGAAGAACTTCGCTGCCACGACGCTGGTGAAAGCGCCCTCGGCAAGGGCCGCGGCCAGCGGATAGGTCGTCGCCGAGCGAAGTTCGTGGACATAACTGTGGCGCACCATGTATGGCTGGTGCTTGGCACGGAATGACCAGAATTGCCGGAGGTTCATCACTTCAACACTGCGGTTCGGGGGGAAGCTTACCAGTTTGTTAGCAAAAGAAAACCGGCCTCGATGCATATTCGAGGCCGGGTAACTGGCTCAAGAGTGGAAATTCGATTCAGACCCTGCGGCGGGTTAGCGAACGTGCCAGATGGTCAACTGGCTGACGGGACGCAGCAGAAGAATGTGGTCGATGTCGTCATTAACCATCTTCCACTCCATCTCGATATTACGGGCAATCTGGTCGCCTCGCTCAGCCCCGGAATAGGCAGGAGTGGCAAAAGGATCCACCTTTCCGATGCGGGCGTCCATGCACCCTCCCAACAGCAAGGCCGAAAAACCCGCAACAACCACCAGCGTCAACTTGCTCATTGCCAACCTTCCTGCTCAATAGAGGCAATACGGATGCACCTGCAAAACCCAGTGCATGCGGAATTTACCCTCTGATGACCTCGCTTGTCAAAGGAAACTACGCTGTGATTAGCCGGTTTCGTCTTCAAGGCCACCACGGATGGTGCCGCTGGCCATAAAAAAAGCTGCGGCCATCACGCCGCAGCACGTTAATCCACCAGGACAGGATAGCCTCTACCGTGCCGGGATGTCGGCGGCGGTTCCGGAGAGTTTGCCGGCCTTGACCCGCTCCAGTTCCTCTTTCACCCAAGGGATGCGCGGGGCGTTGCGCTCCATCCAGATCGGGATGGGCGTATGCAGCCCCTCCTTGTCCAGCTCGGTGAACTCGATGACCGCGTCACGACGGCTGTAGCAGGACAGATCGTGGACCTTGCCCATGTGTATGCAGCGCGTCGGGCACGGCTCGGTGCACAGGGCGCAGAAAAGGCACTTGGAGTAGTCGATGGCGTACCGCGTGAGCTCGCCGCCGGTCGCCTTGCCGGTGGCCTTGTCGATCTTGCGCGGCGCGGTTTTCTCGATGTAGATGCAGTCAACCGGGCAGGCCTTGGCGCACAGGTCGCAGGCGATGCAGCGATCGGCCTCGAATTCATGGAACCCGCGATAGCGCGGGGCGAGTTTGAGCCGCTGTTCAGGGTACTGAATCGTCGCGGTCTTCTGGAAGAAATACTTGAGCGTGATCGTCATTCCATCGGAAATGCTCGCCACGTTCTCGAAGATGTTGCGGAAGTACGCCTTTACGCTCATCCTTGTATTATCGCCGTAAGGAGCGGCATTGTCTAATCGCATCTCCATATCGGCAAAGAAATGGATTCGCCGGATCGTGAGCGCGATCGCACTGCTCATCGCGGCAATTTGGCTTTTCCAGGGCTTTGTCCTGCCCTCCATCGTCGAGAACCTGGTGCGCGATAGCCTTGCCAGCTACGGGT
>JAKORQ010000380.1 GCA_029777755.1 Planctomycetota bacterium | reverse complement strand
CGTCGCCGTTGCTGCGGCCCCGAAATGACCGGACCCTGGGCCAGTTGTTTGGTCCTCCGGAACGGCCAACTCGCATACCAGCAGGAGATTCAACATGGAACAGTTCGGCGTCTACTCAGAAGTAGGCAAGCTGCGCAAAGTCATCGTTCACCGCCCTGACCTCAGCCTCAAGCGGCTGACCCCCTCCAACCACGACGACCTATTGTTCGACGATGTGCTTTGGGTGGAGCGCGCCCAGTGGGAGCACGACCAGTTTGTCGCTGCCATGCGCGCCCGCGGGGTCCAGGTCTTCCTCCTGCAGGATCTCCTGGCCGAGGCCCTGGCTGCCAGCGACGAGGGCCGCCGCCGGATGATCGAAATGGTGGCGTCCGAATATACGGTGGGCTGGTCGTTGGTGGATGAGGTGCGCGAGTACCTGTGGGAGATGAAACCCGATCGGCTGACCAGGCACCTGATCGGCGGTTTGACTGCCGGCGAGATGGACCTGGACCTGGAGGAGCTGAAGGGCGTCTCTTTGGGTGCGGCGGCGCTCGACGATCCGGGTTACTTCGTCCTGCCGCCGGTGCCCAATTCCCTCTTCACACGCGATTCGTCCTGCTGGATCTTCAACGGCGTGTCGGTCAACCCGATGTACTGGCCGGCCCGGCGCCGGGAGTCGCTGAACCTGTTCGCCATCTACCGTTACCATCCGATGTTCCAGGACGCCGGCTTCGAATTCTGGTACCCGGAGCGCGGCGACGATGGGCGCTTCAACGCCCAGGACTTTGGCCAGGCTTCGCTGGAAGGGGGCGATGTCATGCCCATCGGCAACGGCACCGTGTTGATCGGCATGAGCGAGCGCACCCAAGCCCGCATGATCGAGCAGATCGCCAAGAACCTGTTTGCCAAGGGTGCGGCCGAGCGCGTGATCGCGGCGGTGATGACCAAGGATCGGGCGCACATGCACCTGGATACCGTCTTCACCTTCCTGGATCGCGATATCGTCACCGCCTTTCCCAAGGTTGTCCATGGGATTCGCGCCATCAGCCTGCGTCCAGGCAAGAAGGATGGTGACTTTCACGTCACCGTCGAGAAGAACTTCCTTACCGCCGTGGCCGATGCTCTCAAGGTCAACAAGCTGACCGTGGTGGAAACCGGCGGCGACGACTACCAGGCGCAGCGAGAGCAGTGGGATGACGCCAACAACACGGTAGCCCTGGAACCG
>JAKORQ010000379.1 GCA_029777755.1 Planctomycetota bacterium | reverse complement strand
CTGGCCGACCTGGCGCGGCGCCTGGGCAGCGAGGACGCCGCCCGCATGGCGCTGGGCAACCTGAACAACCTGATCGCGCTGCGCACCAAGGACCGGCCCACGCAGGACTTCGTGGTCGAGACCTTTGGCAAGACGGCGATCCACACGGTACGCGTTGGCCTGAGCCACGGGGCCGACACGCATATCGGGGACTTCTCGTCGAGCTATTCGACCCAGCTCACCGAGAGCTTCGAGGAGGTGGTGCCGGCGGATATTCTGGGCAAGCTGCCGAACCTGCAGTACTTCGCGTCGGTATCGGGCGGCCGCATCATCAAGGGCCGCTTTCCGATCATCAATCCGGATGCGGACGCACAGCCACGGGGAGCGGCCGCATGATCCGGGCCGCCGCCGTCATCTCCCTCGTACTGCTGCTCATACTGGTGCTGTACGTGCCTGCCGTGCATCCGCCCGAGCGCTTCCTGGAGCAAATGCGCAGCGAGCACCAGGTGGCTGTTGAATTCTGGGGAGCGGAACCCGCCTACCGGATGCTCGATCGCGCCATACGCCTGCAGTCCAATGCCGCCGAAGCCAGTCCTCTTCCGGCGCTGAGGGACATGCCCAAGAGCCATGGCACCAACCAAGCGGTCGCCTCCGAGATGAGATCAGTCAATCAGCGCCTGTTCAACAACGCCTACTTTCGCTCGGTCGATGCGCTGCTGATGCTCGCGAGCTATCGCCTGTCCGGTTTACTGGAATGGCTGCCCTGGCTGATCCCCCTGGTGCTGGCCGCCAGCACTGACGGCTCCTTGCTGCGCGTGGTTCGGTCGAAGGAGTTTCTGCTGCACGATCCGGAGATGTTCGCCGTGTGGTGCTCACTTCTGATCATCACCGGCTGCGCGACGGTGGTCGCATTCGTGCTGCCTGTCCAGATGCATCCAGCCATGCTGGCCGCTTCGCCCATTGCGATGACCGTGCTGCTGGGCCGCGCGATCACGCATTTTCATCGGCGCGCATGATCGAGCCATTGCCCGCTACAACTCGGCCTCGGCCATCAGTTCGGTCATGCTCATCTCCATCGCTTTCGCGATGCGAGCGATCGAGACGATCCCGGGATTCTGGCCGCCGCGTTCGATGCTGCTCATGTAGGAACGATCAATGGCACTTCGGTGTGCGAGTTCTTCTTGAGAGATGCCTCGCGCGCGCCGGCTGCGACGAATGGCACCGCCCAGTGCGATGAGCACCGGGTCGTTGGCGTGCCGAGGCGAGGTAATGGGCATCCCCGCATG
>JAKORQ010000378.1 GCA_029777755.1 Planctomycetota bacterium | reverse complement strand
CGTGCGTGCCCCAACCCATCTCGGCCGGCGCTACGCCTTCCTCGCGGAAGCCCTCGATCGACCACGTGTTCACAAACTCATTCACCTGCTTGGGCTGACTTGTGATCTGCGTGTCGCGCTCGGAAATGTGGATCGTCTTGACGCCAAGTTCCATCGCCAGGCGGTTAAACGCCTTCGCGGCAAGCGCGTCTGAGATCCTGTCGCGACGGGCGGAGGGGGCGGTAAAGTCAGCGAGCCATCGGTTGGCCATCGATTCCAGCGCGACCTTGGTAAAGTGCTGAACCAACCCTGGGTTGGCTCCGTGATCGAGGATGGCGGTCGGGCCCTTTCCTCCCTGCCAGCGGCTCATCCGCCGCCGCAGGTTCATGTGACGGGCGTAGAGGGTGCGCTCTTGCGGGGTCTGGTCGTGAGCGCCCTCGTATGGGTCCCACACTTCAACAGAAGTGTTGACGTACAGGACGTCATGCTCACGGCACCATTCCAGGATTTCGCCGCAGTCGATGTTCCAAGCGAGGTCGACGATCATGTCGCCGGGGCCGACATACCTGGCGAGCTGCTCACCGAGCGTCGCGCGCTCGATCTTTTCCTGGACGAACCGGCAGCCGCGGGCCACGACATCCCTGGCAGCGGTTTCAGTCTCCGGGCTATAGTCGAGAACCGTTACTCTTCCGGGATCCATCACCAGGTGCTTGAGGAGCAATGGAATCGCGCACCGTGAAACACCGCCCAGCCCGATCACGAGGAGCTTCCCGCGAAATTCTGCCATTTTTTACTTGGTACCTCCTGGGGAGGGTAAGAAGAAAGAGTAGGAACTAAACGATGCGGGGAATGTAGAAATTCGCTTCTGGAAATCAAACGAATTTTCACGATTTTGGGCGTATATTTCGTGTAATTTCATGAGGCCGGATGTGGCTTCCCCGCGGCGGCGATCATGCTGCCATTCCAATAGGCGAGGAAGCGATTACGATGCACGCGCCGTTGGAAGTTTCGCCGGCATAGAAGCAATTTGCCTTGGGAGAATTATGTCTGAGGGTGTGAAGGTTCGTGGGTTTCATCACGTGGCGATGAAGGTTGCTGACCTGGAGCGGTCGATCAGGTTTTATACCGAGGTTCTGGGGCTGCCGCTGTATCGTCGTTGGGGAGAGGGGGAGAAGGCCGGGGCGATGGTTGATGCAGGTAATGGAAACTACATTGAGCTGTTCGCCGGCGGGCCAAAGGAGGCACGCGCCGACGGCCACTGGATCCACATCGCCCTTGCATGCGAGGACACCGCCTTGGCCATCGAGCGGGTGCGGGCGGCCGGCGGCGTGGTGACCATGGAGATCACCGACATAACCATCCCTTCCGACCCGCCGCTCCCGGCCAGGATCGCCTTCTTCAAGGGTCCTGATGGTGAGCTGATCGAGTTTTTCCAGGTGAAGTAATCCGCACTGGAACGGCACGATCTCATCGCTACCAGCAAGGAAATTTCCTCCTATTCTTCTTGTGCGTGAAGGGGAAATGCTGAGAATAAGTTTCCCTCGGGCTGCAGGGGCAAGGGTTGGATTTGGGGTCCTTCCCTGGGGGTACCAGCCACCGCATCGCTTGACGAGTTACGAAGGATTCGCTGGCTAAAGGGCACCAACTTAGATGGAAGAGATTTACCTGATCGCTCCCCTGATCCTCCTGGTGGTGGTTGCTGTTTCTGCCTTGCTGGATCGGTGGAGTGTTCCGGTAATCCTGGTTGCGCTGGGCGCCGGGATCATCTTCGGCAGCGACGTGCTGGCTATCTGGGAGTTCGACGACGTCGCCCTGACCAACCAGATGGCCAACTTGGCGTTGGTCTTCATTCTCTTCCAGGGAGGCTTCTCTACCCGGCGGGACAACTTCCGTGCTGTAGCACTGCCGGCCGGCGGGCTGGCGACGTGGGGCGTCATCCTCACCGCCGCGATCACTTTCGCGACGCTGCGCTATGCGCTGAACTGGTCGCTGGAGATGTCGCTGCTGTTGGCGGTGATCATCTCCTCTACGGATGCGGCGGCTACCTTCTCCATCCTTCGCCGACAGTCGCTGCCCTCCAACCTCTCCGCGACACTGGAAATCGAGAGCGCGGCCAACGACCCCATGGCGATCCTGCTCACACTGGCAGCGGTGCAGGCGCTGACCATCGGCGATGCCCACTGGTACGTCGTGGTGCTCTCCTTCTTGTACAAGTTCGCGGCCGGCATCGGTATCGGCTGGCTCCTTGGACATGGGGCAGTCTGGCTGTTTAACCGACTCCGCCCACAGGAGCGCGGCCACTACTACATTCTCTCGTTTGCGGTGGTGCTGCTCATCTACGGGCTGGGAGAGATGGCCAGGAGCAGCGCCATGCTGGCGGTGTTCATCGCCGGCTATGTGATGGGGAATCGGCCGTTTGTCCACAAGCAGGGGGCGG
>JAKORQ010000002.1 GCA_029777755.1 Planctomycetota bacterium | reverse complement strand
CGGAAGCCCCAGCATGGTCGACACCGCGCCAGCATTCATCGCACCGCCTGACAGTGACGCCTCCTCGCAATGCTGCATAATCATGGCGTCGAACATCTTGGCGTACTGGAACGCCTTGCGCATCACGGCCGCGTCCTGTACGCCGGTGCCGTCATCGGTAAAGGCGATGGCCCCCTGCTCAAGCATGGAACCCATCTCGGCAAGTTCCTTGCCCTCGCGTCCCTTGGTGATCGCGCCGGTGGGGAAAACGTTGCACAGGTTCACCACCTGGGCCTCGCGCAGGACGAAGGTGATCTGCCCTTCGTTGTCCAGCGGCGGGCGGGTATTGGGCATGCATACGATGCTGGTGAATCCGCCGGCCACCGCCGCCTCGCACCCGGAGGCGATCGTCTCTTCCTCCTCATCACCCGGCTCGCGCAGATGAACGTGCAGGTCGATCAACCCGGGAGTCACGTAGCAGCCACGGGCGTCGATCACCCGATCGGCCTTGGAAAGATTGTCGCCGATCTCGCTGATCCTGCCGTCGGAGATGAGCAGATCTGCCTGTCGCTGGAGATTCTGCGAGGGGTCAATGATGGTGCCGTTCTTGATCAGTATGCTGTTCATCTTGCCAAGCCTGTGCTGATGTATAGCTGCCGGGTTGTCTGCGAGCATTATAGATACGGCCGCGCAGTTGGCTATGACCTGCCGCAGTTAGCGCCAGCCCCGGGGCGCTACCGCAGCCGTGCCCTGGCGATCATCCGCGGCGAATCGGCCTGCAATTCCGACCCGTCGTAATTGCCCCAGAGATGCTCCAGCACAAATCCATGCCGCTCCAGAAGCAGTTGCAGCTCGCGCGGGAAGATGAAGGTCATGTCAAACTTCATGGTCTTCTGACGCGGCCGGCCATTGGCATCATGCCAGCGATAGCGGAAGGTGACCTTCTCAAGCTGCTTCGCGGGATCGCGCACCACATCGATGGTCTTGAGGACACTTGTGCCAAGGCTGGGGGCAAAGAACAGGTGGGGATCCAGCCCGACACTCTTCTCCTGCGCCAGCAGCACCACGTTGGGATGGAGAATATCCAGGAAAAGCCGCCCGTTTCGCTTGAGATGTCTCGCAACGGAGCGCAAACACTTGTCCTGCTGCTCGAGAGTCGCGAACGCAAGGAACGTGTTAAAAAAGATGCCGGCCCAATCAAACCGGCGATTTAGCCGCAGGCTCAGCGCATCGGCCTTGATGAAGGAAATCTCTTTTTCTGTCAGGCCGACGAACTGTGCTTTCCGTCTCGCAATTTCGATCATACGGGGATCGAAGTCGATGGCAGTGACGCGATGCCCGGCCTGGGCCAGGGGAATAGCCACCCGGCCGGTGCCGCAGGCAATCTCCAGGATATCCAGCTTCCGCTGCTGCAGTTGCCCGAGGAAAAACGGCACATCCTCCTGCAGCATCGCATGATGTTCATTCTCAGCGTCGTAGATTTCTGCCAGCTCGTTGTACTTCATTTCCCTTTTGCTGCGGAGAAGGTTTCATATCCCCGCCAGCTTCACCCGCCCATCAAAGTTCATCTTCTGAAGAAGCTTTTTCATCTCCTTCAGTTCATTCTCATCCACTGCATGTAGGTCCAGCTCATAGCTCTTGCGCGAGGTCTTCACCTCCGCCCTGGCGCCTGTGGGATCAAGCCTGAACTCCCGAAGAAGACTGTACCTGACATCATGGAGACTGTTCCGTTCTCCCTCCATGTTGACGGTGACGCCGCGTTCATCGTCATCAAAAACCGTCTCATGCTTCGGGCTGCGGAGCAGAACCAGGCTGCGAACTCCGCCTGCGAACCTGCTGTCTCGCAGTACGAAAGAGAGGATCAGGTCATCCTTGGAAGGCGACGCTGACGTATCGATGAAGCTTACTACTTCCATGGCTCCCTCTCGCTGCGGAGATGGTTTCGATCGCGCGCAAGCATGCCGCCCTCTACTTGCGGCCAATTACTTTTTTGCCCCACTCCACAAACTTGGGGAAGACTTCTTCGGGCTCGGGCAGATCCTTGTGCCAGCGCTTTTCATGCTCGAGGGTAAGATACCCCTGGTATCCGCCCTTCCTCAGTTCCTCCACGGCTTCCGTCAGGGGAACTTGCCCCTCGCCGGGATTTACATAGCGCCAGCCGTCGGCCATCGCGTGAGGATGCCCCGGGTCCTTTACCGCATCCTTGACGTGAGTGTATTTCACTCGCTTGCCGAGCAGAGCGTATGTCTCGGCCGGCTTCTCGCCGCTGAACCGGTAGGGATGCGCCAGGTCCCACAGCACGCCGATCGACGGATGATCCAGTCCATCGAGCAGATACAGCACATCATTGGCGCTGGTCCAGTTATCGTGTGTCTCCACGAGCCAGTTGAGGAACTGGGCCCCGTCGAGCGAGAGAATCTCCCTGAGAGTCTCGCGGCCGACACGGGCCAGTTCCTCCTTGCTGTGCGCCTTGGTATCGCCGCCACCAAACACGCGAATGTTCGGGCATGCCAGGTCCAGCGCCACGGCGATACTCCTCCTGGCTTCCTCGAGGATCTCGCGCCGGGCCGACGCATCGCAGATGCGTATGCTGGTGCTCAAGCCGCTCACTTCCAGGCCGGCATCGAGGATCATCTTCCTGGTTTCCGCGCGCCTGCTGGTGAACTGCGGCGTCTTTGTGACATCCAGTTCATCCTGCAGGCCACGAAAATCGATGCCGTCAAACCCGTACTTCCTTGCGCAAACCACAATGGATCTCAGATCCCACTGCGGGCAGCCGAGAGTCGTGAACGAAAGCTTCATTGATCATCTCCTCAGCGGTAGTGT